>CAZKDD010000097.1:0-5261 GCA_964551535.1 uncultured Thiotrichales bacterium
TTTAACAATCAGCACCTTGCTGAGAGCGTGCAAAAATAAAGCATTATTTGGAAATATCCAATCAATTAGTATAAAACTCACGACGCCCAATAATGTCGAAGCTTGTAAGGTTATGGCCAGCGATCGAGTGGTTCTAAAAACACTCGCGAGCAGTAAGCTAGGGGTCAATTGAGCCAGTGCCGCATAGAGTCCTATGACGGGGTTACCGAGCATCACAAGGCAAACAGCAGCAAGACCCAAGGCAGCTAGCACGACTAGTTGCAGTGCATTTTTGATGCCTGCATGCAGTGTCACACTGACTAATACTGTACCACTTACAATTGAGCCAAGTGGAAAAAGTAAGGCAAGTGCTAAGAAACCAAAAACAATGCCAAAGGCTTGGAATTTCCCAGCGAGTGCGAACTGCGCAAAATTTTTAATCATGATGAACTGATTGCGACATACCGCTTTCGACTGTGATTGCGATCAAATAAATGATCACAATCAGGGTTTAGTGTTGGTCGCTGTAAGGCAATAAAGCAAGGTATCGTGCACGTTTCACAGCGGTTGTGAGTTGGCGCTGATACTTGGCTTTTGTTCCTGTGATGCGGCTGGGCACTATTTTTCCAGTTTCAGTAATGAAATCTTTTAACAAATCGATGTCTTTGTAATCGATGTGTTTAATACCTTCTTCGGTGAAACGGCAATATCTTCTTCTACGGAAATATTTAGACATGATTATTTCTCCTCTTCAGATGATGTGTCTGCTGTGCTTTGTGTGTCTGCGTCTTCACTAGCAGCTTCTTCAGATGGGCTTGCTGTAGTCGCTTGAGCAGGCTCAGCCTCAGTATCGTCTGAAGGTGTATCGGTGTTTTCAGTGTTGGGTTTAGTCTCACGCAACTCACGCTCTTTGTCTTTTTCCATAGCCTTGAGCATAGGTGAAGGCTCAGTGATTGCCTCTTTGCAAGTCAATACCATGTGGCGCAGTACCGCGTCATTGAAACGAAAAGCGCTGACCAGCTCATCAAGTGTGTCTTGATTGGTCTCAATATTCATAAGAATATAGTGAGCTTTTAGAATTTTATTAATTGGGTAGGCGAGTATACGACGTCCCCAGTCTTCTTGACGATGAACTTTACCATTGCCGCTTTCAATCATGCTGCAATAGCGTTCTACCATGGCATTCACCTGGTCGGATTGATCCGGATGGACCAAGAATATGATCTCATAATGTCTCATTGTGTCTCCTTTTGGACTATGTCCTCCTGAATTGAGAGATTCAGTGAGGAAAGGGTAAGAACAGGTATTTTAACCGTGTCTTATAGCTTTTGCGGGGCGTAGTTTACGCCAGTGTCAACGATGATTCAATCGTCATAGATCAATTAATCTGGCTGCCTGAATTCAGTAGTTTTGACGCTGGCGCACCACTTCGTAGAGAAACAGACCTGTGGCTACTGAGACATTTAAACTCTCCACCTGTCCTAGCATGGGTAAAGCACAGAGTTGATCACACTTTTCTTGTGTTAGTCGGCGTAATCCTAGGCCTTCAGCGCCCATGACTATGGCGCAGGCAGTCGTTAAATTGGTCTGATAAATAGAATGTGCGGCTTCGCCATCTGCGCCGTACACCCATACACCGGCTTTTTTAATGGTGTCGATGAATCGTGCCAGATTCGCTGTGCGGTGGATTTTCATGGTCACTGTGGCACCGCAGGCAATTTTGTGTACTGTAGGTGTGAGAGGAGCTGAGTGTCTGTGCGGAAGTATTAGTGCATCGACGCCCGCCGCATCGGCCGTTCTAAGACAGGCGCCAAGATTATGAGGATCACTAACTTCGTCTAATATAAGTAATAGAGGGGGTTTGGTGAGATCATCCGCCATAGCCAAAATATCTTGTTCATCGATTAATTGCGTGCTTAAGCTACTGGCTGCAATACCTTGATGTTGTGTGCCCTCACACAGATGATCGAGTTTTTGACGCTGAATAATTTGGATAGCTATACCCAGTTCATTAGCTTTTTGAGCGCATTGCTCAATACGTTTATTTTTTTTATTTTGTTCAATCCATAGCGTTTGAATACGATCAGGGTGCCATTTTAAAAGGGCAGATACGCTATGCACACCGGGAAATATTTCCTGTTTGCTCATGACCGTCTTTTTTTAGTTCGTTTGCCTTTTTTCTTTACTGATGAAGATTTTTTAGAACTTTTCTTTGTGGGTTTATCAGTGGTTTGTTTGCTGCTCGCGGCTTGCTTTGCGCGAGCGCGAGATTTGCGTGATGGTAGCGCGGGGCTGTTTGGTTTTTCTAGTTGGAAATCAATTTTGCGATCATCAATATCCACACGAGCAACACGAATATGACACTTCATGCCCAAGCGATAACATTGACCGGTAAGCTCTCCCTCTAATCTCATCGTGGATGAATTATAGTGATAATAATCGTCTGATAATGTGCTGATATGAACCAGACCTTCTATGTAAATATCACGAAGTTCAACAAATATCCCAAAAGCGGTGACACCAGTAATTTCACCTTCAAATACTTTGCCCACTTTGTCTTGCATGAATTCACATTTCAACCACAGCACTGCATCGCGAGTGGCATCATCAGCACGACGTTCGACCATAGAACAATGCTCACCTTGAAGAACAAGATCGTTATGTGTGTATAGAAAATTTTCCACCGTTTGACGTTCAGTAAGATGACTAATCGCGCGATGAATAATCAGATCTGGATAACGCCGTATGGGGGATGTGAAATGTGCATAGAGCGGGTGAGCTAGACCAAAATGTCCTTTATTGTCAGGACTATAGATTGCTTGCGAAAGCGATCGCAATAACATGGTTTCAATCCAACGATCTTCTTGACGTTGATTGATTTTCGAGATTAGTTGCGCATAGTGATGAGGTTCTGGTTTTTCGCCTCCACCTAATGATAGGCCAAGTGTTTTTAGTAGCTCGTTGAGTTCTTTTAGTTTAGTTTCAGTAGGGCCTTCGTGTACGCGATAAAGTCCCGGACACTTATGTTTCTCTATGTAGCGGGCTGCGGCCACATTGGCCAATATCATGCACTCTTCAATGATTCGATGCGCATCATTACGCTCATAGGGAGCAATTCTGACGATTTTTTGATCTTCGCCAAACTCTATTTTTGTCTCAGTAGAGTGAAAGTCAATAGCACCACGCTGAGAGCGTGAATGGAGTAATACTTTAAATAGATCATGGAGATCATCAAGCGGCTTGCATAAGTCTCCTAGCTTGTTGCGCAGCACATTTTGTTTGTCGATAATACCCGCGGCGACCTCTGTATAAGTTAGGCGCGCATGTGACTGAATGACGGCTTTATAAAAACGGTAACTATGCAACCCACCCTTGGCAGCTAGGCTCATTTCGCATACTAATGACAATCTGGGCGTATTGGGTTTCAAAGAGCATAAGCCATTAGATAGATTTTCCGGCAGCATAGGAATGACACGGCCGGGGAAATAGACAGAAGTTCCACGCCACTGGGCTTCACGATCTAGCTCACTCCCGGGCTGCACATAAAAAGATACGTCAGCAATCGCAACGTATAATTTCCACCCTGAGGCGGTTGGTTGGCAGTAAACAGCATCATCAAAATCCTTCGCATCTTCGCCATCAATAGTCACAAAAGGTAGGTGTTTCAAATCTACCCGCTGTTTTGATTCTTCTTCGATAGAGTGCTCTGAAAATGAATCGGCTGCTGCAATTACCTCTGGGGAAAATTCATTCGGTAAGCCATGCACGCGTATAGCTATATCAATTTCCATGCCGGCACCCATGTGCTCGCCTAGAATCTCACTGATGGCGCCGATGGGTTGATTGCGTTGAGTCGGTTGTTCTGTGATTGTTGCAATCACGATTTGACCTTTTTCGGCGGCTCCTCTGCAGTCTGTAGGGATAAAGATATCTTGATGGATCTTTTTGTTGTCAGGAATGACAAAGCTGAGACCGCGCTCTTCATGGTAGCGACCAACAACTTCTTTATTGTGACGTTCTAGCACTTCCACCAAGTGACCTTCTTTGCGGCCATCGGGTTTTATTCGGCTGACCTGGACGACGGCACGATCACCATGCAAAGTAGCACGCATTTCTCTGGGAGATAAGAAGATGTCTTTTTCTGAATCTTCATCTGGAGATAGAAATCCAAATCCATCGGGATGAGCGATGATGCGCCCGCGGACTAAGTCAGCATGTCCGACCGGGAGATAACAATTTTTTCGATTACGGATAAGCTGCCCATCTCTCTCCATTGCGCGCAAGCGACGCGTTAGAGACTCGATATCCCTCTCTTTCGATAGGGCGAGTGATTTAGTTAATTGTGTAAATGTTATAGGTCCTTCATTTTTTTGAACGACCTTAAGTATGACTTCGCGGCTAGGAATAGGATGTTGGTATTTACTTGCCTCGCGTTTGGCGTATGGGTCCTTAATTTTCTTTTTCGACTTGGGCATGCAGAGTGTACGTGTGATTAAACGATGATACTAACGGTTTTACCTCGACATAGCGAATAAGTGCATCTAAAAAGCTTCGAGTCTGATGCTTATTAGTATATGGATCGTCGAATAATATTTTCACTGCGTTCAGGACCAGTAGAAATAATGTCGATGGGAACATCGAGTAAAGACTCGACTTTATTGATGTAATCTTTAGCATTTTGCGGCAACTGATCAAAATCGGTAATGCCCACGGTAGAACTTTGCCAGCCAGGGAGCGTGATATATTCAGGTTGACAGTTCTCAATATTGTCAGCGTTGAGTGGCAGAGAGTCGAGTGACTGTCCATTCACCTTATAAGCCACACATATTTTCAACTCTTTTAATGTATCGAGAACATCTAATTTAGTAAAACAGATGCCAGTGATGCCATTGATATGTGCGGCGCGTTGGAGAGCGACAGCATCTAACCAACCACAGCGACGCTGGCGCCCTGTCGTGGCCCCAAATTCGTGACCGCGCGTGCCCAATTCTTCTCCTACTGCATCATTTAATTCAGTGGGGAACGGGCCGCCTCCTACTCGTGTGGTGTAAGCTTTAACTATGCCCAATACATAATCGATGGAGCGGGGCGGAATGCCGCTGCCAGCACAGACTCCACCGACAGTGGTATTCGATGATGTGACATAAGGATAGGTGCCGTGATCAATATCAAGCAAAGTTCCTTGAGCCCCTTCAAAGAGGATTTTTTTGTTGGCTTGTTGTAATGCATGCAGACGTGCGCTCACATCTGTCATCATAGGCATCATCAGCTGCGACCAATGT
>CAZKDD010000098.1:0-5213 GCA_964551535.1 uncultured Thiotrichales bacterium
TCATTTGCTATTAACAAGAACCAACAAGAAGTTTGTCGCGCACTGAGTTGTGCTGAAGATAGCTTAATCCTTGAATATGACCAACAACAGCAAGATTTACTTGTCAGTGATCATTTCCATGATCAAGCAGAGGGCATTGCGCTCAACTATCAGGTTCTGACATTAGCATTACAAGATTATGTCAACAAAAATCATTTTCAAGGGGGCTTAGTCGGTTTGTCCGGCGGCATAGATTCCGCTTTAGTTCTAACGCTGGCAGTGGATGCTTTAGGCGCTGATAGAGTACAAGCTGTGATGATGCCATCTAAATATACTTCTGATATGAGTTTGCAAGACGCCGCAACACTTGCAAGTAATCTGGGTGTTAAATACTCGATTATTGAAATTGAGCCGTTGATGAGTGCTTTTGAGGCATCATTATCGGAATTGTTCATGGATACTCATAAAGATGCCACAGAAGAAAATATACAGTCTCGTATTCGTGGTACGTTGTTGATGGCACTATCCAATAAATTTGGCTCTATGGTTATTTCTACTGGAAATAAAAGTGAAATGGCCGTTGGTTACGCGACTTTATATGGAGATATGGCAGGTGGTTATGCGCCACTGAAAGATGTCGCTAAAATGATGGTTTATGAGTTATGCGAATATAGGAATACGCTCTCAGAGGATATTCCAAGGCGTATAATTACACGTCCTCCTTCTGCAGAATTAGCACCGGATCAAGTTGATGAAGATAGTCTTCCACCTTATCCAGTGCTAGATAAAATCCTACAAATGTTTGTTGAACAAGATGCAACTATGGAGCAAATCGTTGCTGAAGGGTTTGATGAGGAGACAGTAGCTAAAGTCATTAAAATGGTATTCCGTAATGAATACAAACGCCGCCAAGCACCTCCAGGCGTGAAGATTACTCAGCGTGCATTTGGCAAGGATCGTCGCTACCCCATGACCTCTGGAGTGCTTAAATATTCTGATAACTGTTGAACAACTGAATGGGTGTGTGAGTTAACTCAAGGCTAACTAATCACAATAATAGGTCTTAAATTTGATCTTTTCTAAAATTTTCTGCCAGGCATTAGTGGCGCAGCTAATTTTTTCGGTGGCGTAATCTGGAGCTAATAATTGGCCGTCTTTGCCTAAGTAGTTAGCAGCATATATTTTTCGAGTATCATAGGCGAGATCATTAATTTCAAGCTGCCGGTATGCAACTTCAAGCATGTAGACAGCTTGTGGCATAGCTGGAGCACCTTGATATCGCTCCATAACATATTTGGCACGGTTGGCAGCAGCTAAATAGGCCCCACGACGCATATAAAAATCCGCAACGGTAAGCTCGTATTCTGCTAGTTCGTTACGTAAGTAGATCATTCTCTGTTTTGCATCATCAGCATATTCGGTATCTGGAAACATTTGTATCAGTGAGCCGAAAGTTTCAAAGGATTCCAGTAGGGGGGCAGGATCCTTCTCTGAAGGATTGCGTGGCAGTATAAAATTAAGTAGCGTTTTACTCTTATCAAAGTTCGCCAGCGCGCGCATATAATAAGCATAGGCGAGGCTTGGGTGTTGGGGGTTGTTTTTGATGAAGCGCTCAGCGCTCATGATGGCGCTATCCATGTCACTTTGACGATAGTATAAATAAATGAGTTCTAGTTGGGCTTGCTGTGCATAGATGCCAAATGGGTAGCGTGATTCCAATAGACTATAGCTTTCAATAGCATCTGCATATCGATTGGATAGCATTTCACCGTTGGCTTTTTGATAAAGCATTCGAGCAGGCACGTCATCGGAAACAAGCTCTTCATCCTCGTCGTCACCAAATAAGCCAGAAACAGTAGAACATGCAGTAAGATATGAGCAATAAAGCAGTATAATGAGAGCGTTTTTTATGAGTTTCATGGCAAACAATCGTCGGAAAAATTGATTTATTATACATTAATATTTAGCTGAATCAGCACCATGACAGAACAACAAATACACATAACAGAAATACCTCAAGACCATGCTGGGTCTCGCCTGGATCGAAGTTTGGCGCAATTATTCCCCGATTATTCCAGGGCTAAGTTGCAGACATGGATCAGTCAGCAACAAGTGCGTGTAGATGGCCAGTTTCAGTCTCGTCGTTATATAGTCAAAGGTGGTGAACATATAGAGTTGAGAGTTCAAGCTGAGGTGATCAATATACAATCTCAGCCTGAAGATATTCAGCTAAATATCGTTTATGAAGATGATCATTTATTAGTGCTGGATAAAATTGCTGGCATGGTGGTGCATCCTGGAGCAGGCAACCATTCTGGCACTCTATTGAATGCCCTATTATTTCATGGCAAGCAACAGGCAGCCCTGCCACGTGCTGGGATAGTGCATCGTTTAGATAAAGATACTAGCGGCTTAATGGTGGTTGCAAAATCTTTAGAGGCGCACTCGCGCTTAGTGGAATGTTTTCAAGCACACAGCATTGATCGTCGCTATTATGCCATCGTCAGAGGTCAACTTATTTCTGGTGGAATGATTGATGAACCCATAGGGCGCCATCCGACAGATCGAGTCAAAATGGCTGTTAATCATAAAGGTAAGGAGGCACGCACACATTATAAAATCGTTGAAAAATTTCTACGTCATACATGGGTTGAAGCCAAGTTAGAGACGGGACGTCCCCATCAAATTAGGGTGCACTTTGCTCACAAAAATATGCCTTTAGTAGGAGACAGTGTGTATGCTCCCCGCATTCAGCGCGTGGCTAATGTGCCTACCAAGTTGAATGAACACATATGCGCCTTTACTCGCCAAGCCCTGCATTCATATTATCTAGCCTTTGAACATCCTATCAGTGGTAAAACGTTACAATGGACTTCAGATGTACCTGAAGATATGCAGCAGCTTCTTACAACACTGCGAACACATTCTGCTCTCTAATGGACAAGCCTGAAATAATATCCGCACAGTGGCCATTGTTAGATAAAGTCACCGTCGTGACTACAACTCGAGTGGGTGGCGTAAGCAAACCACCATTTGATAGCTTTAATCTGGCTGAGCATGTTGGCGATGATCCTCAAGCGGTGGCAATCAATCGAAGTCGATTAAATCAACATCTTCAACTCCCTAATTCACCTGTGTGGTTGAAGCAAACACACAGTGCTAAGGTGATTGAGGCGTCAATGATGATAAATTCGGTTGAAGAGGCCGATGCTGTATTTACGTCACAACCGAATGTTGTTTGCGCGATCATGACGGCTGATTGTTTGCCGATAGTGTTATCAGATCAGGAAGGTCAATGCATAGCAATAGTGCATGCTGGGTGGCGAGGTTTGATAGGGGGAATAATAGAAAATACCGTTGCTGCGATGAAAGTTCATTGCGCTCCAAATATGGCATGGTTGGGGCCAGCAATAGGAGCACCCGCTTTTGAAGTCAAAGCAGATGTCTATCAAGCCTATCTCGCTAGAAATAAGCGTTTTGCGTCATGTTTCAAAGCTTGCTCACAACATGCTTGGCATTTCGATATTTATGCGGCGGCTCGTTTAGTTTTGTCTCTATGTGGCGTCGAACGCACCTATGGTGGTGATTTATGTACAGTCTCAGATGCACAAAAGTTTTTTTCTTATCGGCGTGATGGCGTTACTGGACGTCAAGTGACTTTGGCTTGGATAAAGTAGTGTCAAAAGTATTAGGCGTCAAAGTATCAATTACTCTATAGGTGAGATTTTGAAGCATATTTTATCAAGCACCTTATGGGGGAGTATGCGCTTTAGGTAGGCAAAAAGGTAAGTAGGGAAAGTGACATAGTAACGCGCTTTGGGTCGCGCATGAGTGAGTGCATGGATTACTTTAGGTGTGACTGATGATGCGGGCAAAGTGAATGGTGCAGTGGGTCCGGGATCAGCCAATCGAGCTTCATTTTTTTTATAGCTTTGAGTGAATATACTAGGTTTGTCTTTAAGCGTTTTTATATACATGTCGTGACTGTTATGTCGGAAATTACTACTGACTGGCCCTGGTTCGACCAAAGAGACATGAATATTTGAGTTTCTTAGTTCCAGACGAAGCGTATCTGCGAATCCTTCGATAGCATATTTACTGGCGTTATAAGCCCCTCTTAAGGTGAGTGATACAAAGCCGAGCACGGAACTATTGAAAATAATGCGTCCTTGATTCTGATGGCGCATCTGTTTGATTGCCAGATTGGTCAGCTCCATAGTTCCAAATACATTGGTCTCAAATTGTGCGGCAATCATTGCTCGACTCAAATCCTCGACTGCACCCGGTTGTCCATAGGCACCATTATTGAATAAGCCATACAGTTTGCCATTAGTCAGCGCTAAAGTCTGATTGAAAGCTTGTTTGATACTCTCAGAGTTCTGAAGATCAAGCAAAACACAGTCCAAACCCTCATCTTGAAGCCGCTCTAAATCATGGACTTTTCGCACGCTTGCGATGACCTGGTAACGATGATCTTGATGTAAATCTTTAGCTACCTGATAGCCAATCCCTGACGAGCAGCCTGTGATAAGTATGGGTAATGGCGCTGAGTTGGGGGCGTTCATGATGATTTCGCATGGAATAACGGATCAGTTGTTAAATTCTACAACATAAAATTTATTTGGGTTGCTCTAGCATTTAAGATTTAAATGGAAGATTGAGTTAAAGTCTAGACGAAAAAAAACCGGGCTCTTTAGAGCCCGGTTTTTATGGAACTAACTAACTTTGATCTTAAAGATCGAAGTCGTCGTCGTTGTTGTCAGCGCTGCAAGGACGTGGCTCAATGCCGTTGTCCGCTGCGTACTTCTCTGCACCAGCATCAATGATAGACTGTGACAATGCTACGTCACCTTCAATCCAGTCAGATACGATGTTCCACTGACGTGCATTAGCATCCCATTGCTGGAACTTCGCTAAGTGACCGCCTACGTGGTCCATGCAGTTTAGGTTCAACTCAGGCACTAGACCGGTTGCACCCAACTCTTCAATTCGCTCTGCTGTTAACACTAGGTTCTCAAAGCCCCAACGTGTCTCAGAACTTGTCAACGCACGGTTACCAAAACGCTCTTGTGCAATGCGGAGGGCTTCTGTGTGTACCACACCCGCTAATACACCTAGGTTCCAGTATACTGATCCTAAACGTGACTTATCTTGAAGGTCACCTTTGCCTGCACCGTAAACGTCAGAAATGATATCTTGTACCACTTTGAAGTCTGTGCCCGCTGGGTGAGTTG
>CAZKDD010000099.1:0-5209 GCA_964551535.1 uncultured Thiotrichales bacterium
TTTCTGAGATGTGTAGAATGGTCTTCAGGGTGTCTGAGAAGTCGACGTCAGCCGCTGCATAGAATTGTGTATCTAAGACTTGCCCACCCAGTTCTTCATAGCGTTCAAAGAAAGTTTGGCTGAGACGTTCTTCCCATATTCCTTGTGCTGATAATATGAGAGTTTGTTTGTGTCCACTCTGGATGATGCGATCTGCCACCTGGGTGGCCTCATCTTCAGGTAACAGTCCAAACTGATATAAGTTGTTAGGTGTGACGATCTCTTCTGGAAGATAATTTAGTGTTAGTGTCGGCAAGCTGATTTCGCCTTCTGTGGCAAGAATCTCAACGGCTTGTTTGTCCAATGGGCCAATGACATATTGCGCCCCTTGAGTGACGGCGAGTTGATAGTGCTCGAGTATATCTTGTGCACGATCACCTGTGTCATATAACACGATATCTGGATTGTAGCGTGGGTGATCATTCAATTCTTTAGCAGAAAGAATGCCGGCATAGATGACATTGGCGATTTTGCTATAGGGCCCACTCATAGGTAACAACACAGCTATCTTCTTTGGTATGACAAAATAATTTGTATACTCACTGATAATTTTTTGTATGAGTGTGTTGCTAATGAGTTGGTTGGGGTAATTATTGCGCCATTGATCTAAGGAGGCTTCCAGCTGTTGTTGATTTTCGTAACTGATGCGCTGTGTTTTGGCAAGCGCCGTCCAGGCCGCCAATGCGCTATTGTCGCTTTGTAGCCAAGCGTTGAGTTCTGGGTCAGTGAGTTTGGTTAATAGTTGCCATAACGCGAGTTGATTTTTTTCATATGCCACTCTATCTTGAAGTATTTCATCAAGTTGTAAATGCGCATCTGCCGCTAGCGGTTGTTTACCGAGTGCGTTATAGCTGACTGCACTAATCTCCAACAATTGTTGTCGTTGTAGATTATCGAGCTGCTCGTTGTTGAGGCTATCGATGTATGGCAGCGTGCTACTCCATTGCTTAAAGTGAGCGTAGTTTGCCAACATGGCTAGTTGGTAACGATGGTATTGTGGGGCCTGTAAGATTTTGCTATTGACCCGTGTTAGCGCTTTCATGGCCACATCATATAGCTCCATTTTTTGATAGAGCTCTGCGGCTTGTAGTAAATAAGTGGACTGGTCTTGCGTCTCTGCTAGCTCGGCAATTTGTACATATAGTTGTGCGGCTTGTAGATATTCTCCACTAGATACCCACTGCTGTGCTTGGTTGGCTTTAGCAGCAATAAGTTGGGTGTTATCGCGGGTGATATTGGAAGTGCAACTACTCAACACCAATAGGCATATTAATGCCACGATGCAATATGATAAGGTAGGTGTCTGATTTTTATTCATACATCATGTGATTGTTAGCTTTGCAATAACGTGGAACTCATCACGTCAGCCGGATTAGTATTTTGTCTATACTCTATATTGTTGCAACACCAATTGGAAATCTTAAAGACATCACACTGCGCGCATTAGAGACACTGCGCACGGTGCAACTAATCATTGCTGAAGATACGCGTGTAACTAAAAAGTTATTGCTTGCTCATGGTATAGACCAGCAGTTGCTATCTTACCATCAACACAATTCGTCACAACGCGATCCTCAAATACTTGACATGCTTAGAGCGGGCACAGATATCGCATTAGTGACGGATGCGGGAACACCACTGCTGAGTGATCCTGGTCATTCTTTGGTGGCATTATGTCGGCAACATGACATTAAAGTGGTCCCTATTCCTGGTGTCAGCGCGTTAACGACAGCCATATCAGTTAATGATTTTAATGTTACAAAATTCAGCTTTGTAGGCTATTTGCCAGCCAAACAGTCGGCTCGACGTCAAACACTGACTGAACTTTCGGCTTCACAGCAGGCCACCATATTGTATGAAACTAAACATCGCATTATTGATGTGCTCAAGGATATGCGTGATATCGTCGGGCCAGATCGGTTGATTATGGTGGCACGTGAATTAACCAAATTACATGAACAAATTGTGAGTGGCAGTGTGCAGCATATACTTACACAATTTGAACAGCAGGATATCCCTAATCTAGGTGAGTATGTGATTTTAATGATGGGCGATGCTGGTGAACATCATAGGCAATGCGAGACTGCGCGTGCACGTGATTTATTTTCAGTTGTGTGTCCTGTCCTTACCCATAAGGCGGCAGTGGAATTGGCATGCTCTATGACGACTTTGCCCAAGAATCTGCTTTATGATTTAGCAAGTGAGTATTACCGGCAGTAATTCTGCGGTGCGCACTGATTTAGTGATAAAATCCTCCTGAGAGTTAATCGAGGCAGTCGCTATTATGAGAATAATAGAGGAAAGTCCGGGCTCCACAGGGCAAAGCGCCAGGTAACGCCTGGAGGGCGTAAGTCCATGGAAAGTGCAACAGAAAAGATACCGCCTGATGATTCAGGTAAGGGTGAAATGGTGCGGTAAGAGCGCACCGCAATTTTGGTAACAAAATTGGCATGGTAAACCCCGCTTGGAGCAAGACCAAATAGGAGAGCAGGCTAACTGCCGCATGTGGTCCACATGGCTCTCGGGTAGGTCGCATAAGGTATTTGGTGACAAATGCCTCAGATGAATGGCTGTCCACGACAGAACCCGGCTTATTGATTGACTCTCAATCATCATAACTTAAAGTAATTTCTTAACAAGGTTTTTCAACCTGTTAATCCATCATAATATTCGCCTTAAAATTTCCGTTAATATCTCCTAAGTTACTGTCTTAAAAGGGGAAAATACCCTCTTAATTAGCTGTTTTTGCTTGCTTTTTACTGCGCTCATTCCTATAGTGTGAGAAAGTGGGAAAAAGTGGTTTTTAGTGCAAAATTAAGGCAAAAGAGCATGTTTAGAGGAATTACATCAACAACAATTGACACCAAAGGGCGTATTAGCATCCCCACCAAGCACCGTGAGGAGATTGATGCTGCCTGTGGTGGTCATCTCGTTGTCACGGTCGATATTGATCGTTGTTTACTCCTGTATCCACTGCCTGAATGGGAACGTGTGGAAGCGGAGTTGCTAAGCCTACCTAATGCCAGGAAACAAGTCAGACGTTGGCACCGATTATACCTTGGTTATGCTAAGTCTTGTGATGTTGATGCCCAATCACGGTTGTTATTACCCAATGAATTAAGAGAATTTGCTGGCTTGAAGAAAAATGTATTTCTGCTCGGCCAGGGGAATAAATTTGAGCTTTGGGATGAGCAGCGCTGGAATGAAAACACTCAGGAATGGTTGGATGATGAAGCGGCCTCTGATGATGGTGAGTCAGTACTTGATCGGATTATCTTGTAAAGATGTGCACACAAACGCATGTGCCGGTCATGTTGGAAGAATCAAAGCAGGCTTTGAATATCAGACCGGAAGGAACATATTTAGATTGTACTTTTGGTCGTGGTGGACATAGTGAGGCTTTTTTACAGAGTTTGTCCACGCGGGGTTGCTTGTATGTGATCGACCAAGATGCAGCAGCTATCGAAGTTGCACGAGAGAAATATGCACAAGATGAGCGAGTAACGATTGTGCATAAGAGCTTTGAAGATCTAAGTCAGATAGGGGAGCAGTATAATTTGCTAAACAGGACGGATGGCATATTTTTTGATTTAGGGGTGTCTTCTCCTCAGTTAGATAAGGCTGAGCGGGGTTTCAGTTTTACTCAAGATGGGCCACTAGATATGCGTATGAACAATACTCAAGGGCAAACAGCTCAACAGTGGTTAGCGCAATGTTCTGAGTCAGAGCTAATAGACGTGTTGCGCACTTATGGAGAAGAGCGTTATGCAAAAAAGATCGCATCACAAATTATGCAGGCGCAACAGAACCAGCCACTGACGGGGACTTTGCAGCTAGCGGATATTATAAAGAGTTGTTATCCACCGTCTCATCAGGGGATACACCCAGCAACACGCAGTTTCCAAGCCATAAGAATCGCTGTCAATCGAGAGTTGGATGCTTTATCGCGTGCCTTAGAAGCCGCTTATCAACTGTTGAAGACGTCTGGAAGACTGGCAGTGATTAGCTTTCACTCCTTGGAAGATAGAATGGTCAAGCGTTTCATACGTGACACATTGCCTAAGCCGCTCGCTAAACTCCCAATTCCTCATCAGTCAGCATTGCATCTTAAGCCGATTGGAAAGTTAATACGTCCATCACAAAAAGAGATTGATAGCAATCCTCGTTCAAGAAGTGCACGACTCAGAGTTGCACAAAAGGTATTTGAATGAGTTTGCGCTTATTCATAAGTATTTATTTATGTGTGGTGATAGCAGCCTCTGGGCTGGCATATAGCAAACATTTGCAACGTCGCTATTTTGTGGAGCTACAGGCGCTACAACATAATCATAATAAATTGCAAACAGAATGGGAGCAGCTTCTACTGGAGGAAAGTGCGTGGTCGAATGAAATACGCATAGAGAAAATAGCGTCACAAAAGCTCGGTATGCAAACTTTAGATTATTCTGATCTTGTTATGTTGGAATTAAATTAAATGAAAAAAGCAACGATCAATTTGTTTCAAGGCCGCAGATATCTTGTTCTGGCTGTGATGTTGCTGTTTTTTGTATTGTTGTTCATGCGCGCGATACAACTGCAATGGTTGGAAGCTGAGTTTTATGAGCAAAAAGGCGTAAAAACACAGATAGGTATTGTTGAGATG
Organism: uncultured Thiotrichales bacterium; assembly: GCA_964551535.1. Lineage (GTDB taxonomy): Bacteria > Pseudomonadota > Gammaproteobacteria > UBA4575 > UBA4575 > UBA1858. The sequence goes on from CAZKDD010000099.1 coordinate 4,682, forward strand.
CCAGCGCATCGAGGAGTGATTAATGATCGTCATGGTGAGGCTCTAGCAATTAGTACTCCGGTGTACTCAATATCAGCTAATCCCAGAGTGATTATGCACAATCTAGACTCTGTTAAATTGATCTCTAGCATCTTGCAACTCGATGAGAAGCAATTAATCAAAAAAATTCAGCAAAAATCTGATAAGTATTTTGTTTATTTAAAGAGACATGTGCCACCTTCTGTCGCAGAAGCCATTTTAGAAAAAAATATAACGGGGATATCTGTGAGTGAAGAATATCGTCGTTATTATCCTGCGGGTGAAATGCTAGCCCATGTGGTGGGTCTGACAAATATTGATGGCAAGGGGATAGAAGGTATAGAGCATGCGTATGATGACTGGTTGCATGGTGAACCTGGCAGTAAGCGTGTCATAAAAGATGGACGTCGACAGGTGATTGCCGATGTCGAATTAATTGAGGCAGCTAAACAAGGCAGAGAATTGCAACTGTCAATAGATAAGCGTATCCAGTATTTAGCTTATCGTGAG
>CAZKDD010000100.1:0-5182 GCA_964551535.1 uncultured Thiotrichales bacterium
TTGCTTGCTGTCTATGGCGTGTCTATTTCTCGTTTCATCAATGTCTGCTTGCACAGTGATATCGATCGCCGATTATGTGGTACCCAAAGAACCTCAAAACCTGCCCACAGATGTAGTATTAAAAGTCCCGTTTTATACACAAACCGATAATTTTTGCGGGCCCGCGGCACTGGCAATGGTCGCGGCATATCATGGCATTCAAACTGACATTGATGAACTGAGTAAAAAAGTTTACACCCCTAAGAAAGGCGGGAGTCTGCAAATTGAGATGCAAGCAGCAGCACGTAGCCTAGGACTAGTGGCATTTCCAACACAACTGGATTTAGCCTCACTCAGTCTAGAAATTGACTCTGGCCATCCCGTTATTATCTTGCAAAACCTGTCTTTAGATATTTACCCGGTATGGCATTATTCTGTGGTCACAGGACGTGATGTCAATCGATCGCATTTTTTATTGCATAGTGGGGAACATCAATATTATCGCTCGCCTTGGCATACCCTACGCAACACCTGGGAACGCAGTAATTACTGGGCCGTGGTGCTGTTGCCCGCTGGCCAACTACCCAGCAGCATATCAGTTGATGATGCGCTACAAGCGGCCGTTAACCTCGAAAAAATTGGCCAATATCGTCTCGCGCAACACACTTACCAAGCGATTCATCGACGCTGGCCAGATAATTTTGCAGCACTTGCGGGTGTTGCCAACACACACATGTACTTAAAAGAGCCTCTAGCAGCCAGTCGTGCATACCGACAAGCGCTACAACTCAATACTCAATCAGCTGAACTACTCAATAATTTTGCTTATACTGCAGAAGCATTAGGTTGTCAGATAACTGCCATTGAAGCGGTTGCCTGTGCACTCAAGATGTCTCACCAAAGCAACCCAGCAATTATGGATACTTTGCAACAACTACAAGCAAAATACGCTCAACCCACTAATCATCATAGTTGTCCCATTGTTAACTGTTCAAATTAACAGCAAATAGAATCAACTAAACAAGCGCAATGACGTCAAGTCCGTTATCATTACGCCCCTAAACTACAATATAAAAATAAGCGACACCTAACAGGATACATAGGAGAACACACACAATGTCATCTTCATTTAATCGTTGGCGCCCACATCCATGGCATGGGATCGAGATAGGTTCAGGCTCACCCAGTGTTGTCACGGCCTATATCGAGAGCACTCCTTTCAATCATATTAAATACGAAGTTGATAAACTCACAGGATATCTCAAAGTTGATCGTCCCCATCGCACATCATCTTTGCCACCCACACTCTATGGCTTCATTCCTCAAACTTACTGTGGAGCACGCGTCGGTGACTTGATGCCAGAGGCTCGTCAAGGTGATGATGATCCGCTGGATATCTGTGTCATCAGTGATCGCCATATTGATCGCTCAGAGCTGATTCTCAATGCACGTGTCATCGGCGGCTTACCTATGTTAGACGATGGTGAAGCGGACGATAAAATCATTGCTGTATTAGAAAAAGATCATGTTTGGTCAGACGTTAATGATATCTCTCAATTACCACCTTCTATAGTCGAGCGTCTCAGACATTACTTTAGTACTTACAAAGTGCTACCCGACGAAGAGTCAACCGTAGTCATCGGAGAAGCTTATGGCCGCGAACACGCAGAGAAAGTGATAGAACTCTCTATCCTTGATTACAAAGATAAATTCCCTGACTTTGATGCAATCACATAAAGCCCTAATTTAAAGACTGTTTCTAAAGATCTTCACTATCGTTATCAGCGCAGATGGTAAATATTCTACCTAGCACGATCTGCGCTATACCGTTTTACGATGTCCATAAGGCTTCCAAGCAGGTGCTATCACATTAGGCATCTCTGAACGTTGCAATAAATTAGCTGAAGTCAAAGTGAATTCTCCATAACGTTGATTAATATGATCCATCGCACAATTGATTTGCTGTCGCTTAGTATCACAGTCATCAAACAAACCTATTTGATATCCCTGATCTGTCGGATCTAAAGCAACAACACGCACCTGAAAACATCCCTGTGAACGCCACACTTGCTGCAAAAAATCATTAATCATCATCTTAATCTGACGGCTGTCATTAGTCGGCCTCTCAGTCTGTAATTTATCGCCTATCCAGCCATACTCAGTCAGATATCCAACAAAGTAAGTACGCGCTTCAAATTTATGTCGCCGCAAACGAGTAGCCACCTTTTCAGCTATATGGTGCAAATAAACTTTCAGCACAGTAAAACTATTGGTATTAGGAGGCATCACTTTACTATGTCCCACTGACTTAGGTGCTGCGACTTGTTGCTGGATGGGATCTGGATCCAAACCTTGCGCCATATACCAAATGCGTCGTCCTAAATTACCAAAACGTCTAGCTAACTCACTAATCGGGAGATTTTGCATATCTCCACAAACATACACGCCACGTTGATTAAGATAACGACCAATACCTTTAGCAATACCACTCAATTCTGTTACCGGCACCTCACTCAAATACGCGCGCGCATTCCACGGCGAAACCGAGAATAGGCCATTGGGTTTATCTTTTTTTGCGGCATATTTAGCTGTGGTCTTATCACCACTAATACCCACACTACAGGTCAAACCACTCACTTGTTGAATAATTTGCTTAGCTAAACGCCCAGCCTCCAAAGGATGACGATATATATTCTGGCAATGTGTAACGTCTAGAAAAGCCTCATCCACTGAAAAAATTTCTATGTCTGGTGTCACCGCCTGTAAAGCTTCCATAATATCGCTGGATACCTGCGCATAACGCTGTGGTCGCGCTGGCACTTGAATCACATGTGGACACAATTGTTTAGCTGCTTTTAAACGCGTGCCGGTTTTTATGCCATAGTTTCTAGCTTCATAAGAACAAGTAATAAAACAACTACCGTGTTGTCCGTTAGTAATCCCTATCGGTTTATTTCTTAGTTCAGGTCGATCATGCTGTTCAATACTGGCAAAAAAAGCATCCATATCAATGAACACAATGGCACGTTCCCATACTGGCTCATTCATACTGGCTCACCCATAGAAACGCACTTGCCCTATTAATATACCCTGAATGGTAATACGCTCAGCGGCATATTCTTTAGCGTGCATCGATTTATTAGCCGGCACCAATCGTATGCAACCTTTTTTTGGATATTGTATGCGTTTTAAAGTGACATCATTTTCATCAATCAAAGCCACGACTATTTGATTACTGCGCGCCGTTGAGGCGTACTCAATCACTACGTAATCACCATTACGTATACCCTCATCAATCATCGAGTGGCCTTTCACTTGCAAGACATAACGATTACTGCCGCCAAGTAAGCGAGAAAAATTTAACTGCTGTTCGTCTTCAATTGCCTCAATGGGCTTACCTGCGGCTATTCGACCTAACAACGGTAAAGCATCCTCATCTGTCGGTTCAAGCAGTTCTATACCACGTGTTTTAGGATGGCGTATTAAATATCCCGCTTCCACTAAAGCCGAAATGTATCGATGTATGACACCTTTTGAACTGATGCCTAAACCCAACGCTATCTCAGTTAATAATGGGGAACGGCCATGTTTCGTTATATATTTTCGGATAAATTCCAGCGTGTCTTGTTCGCGTACTGTGAGCATAAAACCTACTTTATAGATGTTTTTTTAAATGAGAACATAAAGAGAACTTTTACGTCAAGCTATACAATTGAATATGAATTTTTGCATTAACCAGCTAATATGACGACCGGTAACATTTTGATCACTTAAGCATCATCGTTGGGAGGATCAACCCATTTATAGATTAAAAATCCAAATTTTTAATCCCACACGAGGACGAATTAGTGAATAAACTAGATACGCTTTTTAAAAAAAATAAAGCCTGGGCCGACCAACAAATCCAACGCGATGCTGAATTCTTTTCACGTCTGTCTAAACAACAATCACCTGAGTATTTATGGATAGGCTGTTCTGATAGTCGAGTGCCAGCCAATCAAATCATTGACCTCCCTCCGGGGGAAGTGTTTGTGCACAGAAATATAGCCAATGTTGTTGTTCATACTGACTTAAATTGCTTATCAGTCATTCAATTTGCAGTCGAAGTATTAAAAGTTAAACATATCATCGTGTGTGGTCACTATGGTTGTGGTGGCATTCATGCTGCGTTGGAAGATAATCAACATGGCTTAATAGACAATTGGCTGCAACACATAAGAGATGTCATACGGTTGCATGATGATGAACTTGCAAAACTGTCTGCAATACAACGCTGTGATCGCTTGTGTGAACTCAATGTAATCGAACAAGTACGTAACGTTTGCTCTACTACCATAATTCAGAATGCTTGGTTACAAGGTAATGATCTTACAGTGCATGGATGGATCTATAGTATTAATAACGGCATATTGAAGGATCTCGATTCCTCATTATCATCTATTAAAGATTTTCAGCGGGCTTGTGAACAATAAACTCAAAGTGAGAATCTAAGAATAGACAATTAACAATTTATAAGATCTGTACTTAGCCAAAATTTTCACTATACTCAATCACAGGCAATAGATTATTGCACGCGCTATATTTAAACCTGCATAAACTTTAACTCATGACTAAAAAATTAAGACCTCATTCCTCTATCGTCGTCGATGGCACTGAACGTGCTCCCAGCCGAGCCATGTTACGCGCGGTGGGCTTTAAAGATGATGATTTCAAAAAACCTCAAATCGGCATTGCATCCACCTGGAGCATGGTGACGCCCTGTAACATGCATATTAATGCCTTAGCAGAAAAAGCGGCTGCGGGTGCTGATAAAGCCGGTGGTAAAGGTGTCATTTTTAATACCATCACCATCTCGGATGGCATCTCTATGGGTTCAGAGGGAATGAAATACTCATTAGTCTCGCGCGAAGTTATCGCCGACTCTATTGAGACCGTGGCAGGCTGTGAAGGATTTGATGGCTTAGTGGCAATTGGTGGGTGTGACAAAAATATGCCCGGCTGTTTAATCGGACTAGCACGACTCAATCGTCCTTCCGTATTTGTCTATGGTGGCACCATCATGCCGGGCAATCACAAAGGTACAAAAACGGATGTGGTATCTGTATTTGAAGCTGTAGGCCAACACGCCAAAAAGCAAATCAATACAGCCGAACTGAAACAAATCGAATCCACAGCGATCCCAGGTGCAGGCTCATGTGGAGGC
>CAZKDD010000101.1:0-5154 GCA_964551535.1 uncultured Thiotrichales bacterium
GAAAATCTCCAACTCGATCACTCTACACCTTCTTGTGATTATGTGGGTTATCAATTGCCTAAATCTAAGAGACTTACTGTTAACGGCCATGTCGGACACTATGCTGGCGCAGAGTTGGCAGGAGGTGAACTTATCATTGAAGCTGACGCACTGAACTACACAGGCTGTGGAATGAAAGCTGGGGTGCTTACTGTCAATGGTAATAGCGGTGACTACCTGGGTGGCGCCTATACTGGGCAGAAAAAAGGCATGGCGGGTGGCACAATACTCGTCAAAGGCAACAGTGGAGATTTTACTGGCGACCTCATGCGCAAGGGGTTAATCATGATCACTGGAAATATCGGTCACTACTGCGCAAGTCGTATGATTGCAGGAACTATTACTAACCTTGGAACAGTGGGTGATAATATCGGACAAAACATGCGACGTGGAACATTGTTACTACCCGAGCTTCCAAAAAACATGCCAGCGCATTTTGTTAATTGTGGAAGACATAATCTCGGTTACCTAACTTTACTTTTGCATGAATTGCACAAATATGACAGTGAATTCCGCTCGCTACATCCAATGCGAAGAAGAGTTCAACGTTATTTAGGGGACACCTCTATCAATGGCCTTGGAGAATTACTGATATGGATTGGTTAACAATCACAGTATCTGCTAGAAAACCTTTATGAACAATATATACTAAAATAATGGAGAAACACTATGCCAAAATATATTATCGAACGTGAAATCCCTGATGCCGGCAGTCTGACTGCTGAAGATTTGCAAGGCATCTCTCAAAAATCATGCAGTATTCTGAAGAACATGGGGCCGCATATTCAATGGGTCGAAAGCTTCGTCACTCAAGATAAAGTCTATTGCACATATATCGCGCCTAATGAAGAAGAAATACGCAAACATGCTTCTGAGGGTGGCTTTCCAGCAAACTCCATTGCTGAAATAAAATCAGTCATAGACCCAACCACTTCAGAATAACCCGCAAATCAAGCTCTCAGCTTTATAGCTGAGAGCTTATTCTATATTTAGTCATGCCGCCCCACTAGCACCTTGCTCATACTCTTTTGCAACCACAAGCATAGGATGACGAGTTAGCAATGCAGTTTTTCAATACATAGAGACGCAAATCAATAACGGTTAAAAAATCTCTAGGGCGAGCCAAAAATACAACCAGATTGCGTCACTACGACTGGAAAGTCTCCTAGACTGCGCATTGTTTGCGATACCGAGAAGGATTGCATAGCATCGCTGATCATATCGGCTGATAAGCCTGAAACACCATCAAGCATTACTCTTAAGAAGTAACGTTGACCATTAGAGACAACACTGAAACTATAACTATCCTCATCAGTTACCTCATTGATATCTGCTCCACCGAATTCCTCACTGAGATAATCAATAAGGGCATCTCGTATATCAATTCGATAAGACATAAATAGTTTATGTATTAGGTTTCAGCTTTAACTGTCGATGGGCTTATCGATGTTAGCTGTTCATATTCATGAACGATTTCTTTCAAGAATTGAATCATTTCTGCCGAGTCCCACTCACGCTCGCCAACCGCCTTGTATATAATTTCACCACTGGGACTGATCAAAAACGTGGTTGGTAGACCCGCCACATCCCATGAGGCAAGGGACATATCACTATCAATAAGCACATCAAAGCTAACAGGTCTATCTTTCAAAAATTGATTAACCGTAGCCAGTGCCGGACCAACATGTATACCGACAACTTGCAGTCCTCCTCGTTCTTGACTAAGAGCATCATGAAGCTCACTTAAAGCAGGCATTTCTTTAACACAAGGCGGACACCAAGTAGCCCAAAAATTCAATAATACAAATCTTCCTTCATAATCAGATAAATTGACGTCTTCTCCATGAGTGTTCATGAGCACAAAGTTATCTGCTTTTGGGTTGCCATCCACTTTAGTCAACAGCTGCTTGCCTGAAGCCGCAGAAATCATCAATACTGCAAGCAACAACAAGCCAAGTTTTATTCCAACACTATTTTTAAGTTTTTGCATAACCACCGCTATCCACGTTTACACTTTTGAGCGAATAATTTTGTTTAAGTTCGCATTGTCCCTATTGATTATTGATTTGCATAATAATCATCAAAAATTTCATGTAAAAAATCGATCATGTTTGGAGAGTTCCATATTCGTGTTCCCAACACCCTATAGGCAAACATTCCATCTGGTGTCACCAGATATGACGTGGGCAAGGTAGGTATTCCCCAATTTCCCATAGTTAAGTCCATATCCATCAACATAGGATAACTGACTGGGCTTATTTGCATTAATTCCTCAACACCTTGTAGATCATCGCCAGCATGAATTGCTAGCACCTCTAACAAATTATCATCATCGAGTATATCAAGCATATCTTCCAAGGTGGTTAATTCTGCACGGCATATAGTGCAACTTGTTGCCCAAAAATTAACTAACACAAATTTACCCTGATAATCACTTAGCTTATGAGATTTACCACTAATATCAGGAAGCTCAAACTGATGTGCTGCCATTGTTCTTGGCATAGGATCAAGGAGTCGTTCAGAATGAGCCGCAGTGCTCACAATACAGATCATACAAAATATCAATGTTTTCATTATGTATTGCACTCTAGGATTTAATTTATCTATTAAACACAAACGGGCATCGACACGCTTTTATATTATTCACTATACTTTGTTCCATGCGCCCAATTAGGATCTTTTTCACTAATATCACCAATTGGTGCGGCAAAAGCATCTGCCACCAGTGTTTCCACATTGCTGCCTGTCAATGACTCCATGAAATCAACTAGCTGATTAATTTCATCCTCATTGAGACCTAGCGGCCTAATCATTGGGCTTAACAACTCATTGTCAACCCCCCCCTGATTATAAAACTCAACGACTTCTCTCAACGTACTGAAGCCACCATCGTGCATATAAGGTGCAGTCAATGCCACATTACGCAAGATAGAAGTTCGATATTTCCAGCGGTCATATGGATTTTGTGTAACCTCATATCGACCAACGTCATTCATTTTAGGTTGCTGCCTGACCGTATCGATTATTTCTGTATCCACATCAACGAATACCCCTGGCGCTAATTGAACCCGAGTTTTCTCTGGCTTGATACCCATTGATGTGGCGTAACCATGACCCGTATTGTGTAATTTATTGTCAGTGAATAATGCATAGTCTTCACCAACCAAATGACATGCTGAACAACCGGCTTTGCCAGTGAATAATTTAAATCCTGCAATTTCATCGGCATTGAGAGCATCTTTATCGTCCCCATAATACCATTGATCAAAGCGAGAATTGCCTGAATTCAAAGCGCGTTGATAACTTGCTAATGCCATACCCACGGTTTCCATGGTTGGGCCTTTGCCATCAAATGCCTTTTCGAACAAACCGTCGTAAGAACTTATTCCTTTGATTTTATTGATGACATTGCCTATGGATGGATTTGCCATTTCATTATGTGCAAGCAATGGCGACCAAGCTTGTTGTTCAAGCGTGTCTTCACGGCCATCCTGAAATAAAATGTCATAGTAGCCCACATTATAGATGGTTGGACTATTGCGCTTAACACTACGACCTTCCAAACCTACGGCAGTAGTAATTTCATTGCTTGTGAAACCTTGTTCGGGTATGTGGCAGATAGCACACGAAAAAGTATCATTAAGTGAAAGTCTTCGATCAAAAAATAGCAAACGGCCAAGGTCAACTTTTTCCTTGGTCATTAAGTTATCAGCTGGTTGAGCCACTTTTGGTAATCCGAGCATTGGATTGTCTACAAACACCAGTAGATCTGCCTTGACGCCTTTTCTTGCCGTCACACTGAGCGAATTGGTAGTGTATTGCTCAGAATCATAACCTTGTTTACGGTCACCCGATCCAAAAAAACCTGCTTGATCAGCTTGCTCTATAGATTGAGCTTGAGCAGCGAGAAATCCGCTGACGGACATCGCTAATAATAAAGCTCTCAATATTGAATTTAGGTCTATAGTTTTCATGGCATTACGCTACTGATAAAAACACACATCTACAGTATCTAATTCTGCTCTTCCATTAGCAAAGTTTTTACGTCACTGATGAGGGATTCTTCATGCAGGAAACCGGCACTGTACTGTGCACGTTTTTGGCCATTTTTATCGATCAAAAATACTCTTAGTATATGTGCAAAGCGATTTGTGGGATTACCTTCCTCATCGTATTCTTTATTCACATATTGACCAAAACCTTCAGTGATGGGTGCAAGCTCATGCACAGACTCCGTCGTCAAAAACTCCCACTCTGGTCCACCCATGTCTTTGCTGCCTTGACCGTAAAATTTCATCACCTCTGGAGTGTCATAGATGGGATCAAAACTCAAACTCACTAAACGTAGTTGCTGAGCAATTTCTGGATGCTCTTTTTCTAATCGTTGTTTGATTTTATAAAACACAGCAGTGACCAAAGGACACCCATTCAAGTCAGAACACTGCGTATAAATAAAACTTAAAATGACATATTTGTCGCCATAAAAGTCGGATAACCGTTTCACTTCATTATCCGAGGTGAGTACATTGCCATCCGCCGCTGATCCGAATGGAGGCAGTTCATAGCTACCTGGAACAGGAGGATCGAATTGCATTACGCCCCACCCAGCAGCAGGTGTGAGTATCGCATTTTCGTGACTTGCCACCCCAAGATCAACTGGCTGGCTGATAGATTCACTTTCAGAGGCATTAATGCTGGAGATGAATATACAGACGAGGTAAAGAAAAGTATTTGCAAAAAATTTCATTGTCCAACTCTTAAATAAAATATTTTTAAAAATTTTTGAGCAGAAATATGAAAAAAAATAGGGCCACCTAATGGCAGCCCTATTCCTAGATTTATACCACTGATCAAGTCCTTCAATCAGCGCATATGGCTACTCTCTTACTTGTCTAATTGAGACACAATTGTGTCCTTAGAGTTCGGCGCTTGAGAGTATAAAGAGTATGCACCAAATCTCATTTGGTGTGCACGACCTAACTTGAGCTCGTAGAAGTCGATAGTGAACTGATGCTCAAGCTTGTTACCATTCCAGTGGTATAGCTTAAACCATTGCTCATCGTCCTTACCTGTTTTGTCCCAGTTACCTAACAAAGACGTTGTGAAGTAAGCACG
>CAZKDD010000102.1:0-5103 GCA_964551535.1 uncultured Thiotrichales bacterium
ATGCCGCTAATATAACTTTGTCACTGCTATGGAACTGGCAGGCTGGGATGCAAAATGTTGGGCCTTTATCCCCATTTTTGGCCATCCAGTTAGCTCAGATGCTAGCAAAGCTTGGTTTATCTGAGGTTAAAGTAAAATGGCCGAACGATATATATTGCGCGGATAAAAAAATTGCCGGACTTTTAATTGAATGTTCGGGTGAAGCGAATGCCAATTGTCGCCTGGTGATAGGGTTGGGCCTCAATGTATTTATGTCACGGCAATTGCTAGATCAGGCGATTGATCAAGCATGGACCGATGTGATTACTCAGCATCCTGCAATCACATTGGATCGTGATCAAATCGCTGCGGCTTGTATTGAGGCTTTAGTCGCCGGGCTGCAAGATTATGAGAGTCAATCATATGAGACTTTTGGTGATGTATTGTGTGAACAGTGGGGTGAGTGGGATTGGTTGGCCAATAAAACGGTGCGGGTTGACTCTGAAACCAACAGCGTGCACGGTGTGGCAATAGGTATCACTGATTCGGGTGGGTTGAGATTGGTCACGCAAGAAGGTGAGCAGGAAATTGTCGTTGGTGAGGTCAGTGTAAGAGAGGCCTGTGCTAGAAAGACTAGTGCCAGAGAGTAATAAGCCACTCTCAACAGTGTTGGGAGTAAATAAAATGAGTGAAAAGGAAAACACACATAAAACTCATACCTCATTAATATTCGCAACGGAACACTGAAAAACACTATGAAACTATTAATTGATTTTGGCAATACGCGTTGTAAGTGGGTATCGGTTGTTGATCATGAGTGGCGGTCTCAGGGTTCCTTTGCATACGATGGTGAAAATTTACTACCTCAGATGCAGCAATTACTGCCGCTGCAAGAAGCAAAAGAAATACATATCGCTAGTGTGTTAGGTGAGTCATTTGAAAATGAATGTCTGATTGCTTTTGAACATACAGCTACATGCCATTTTTATCATTCACAAGCACAAGCATACTCTATTCAATTAGCTTATCAGGACCCTACGAGTTATGGCGTAGATAGATATGCTGCATTAGTGGCCGCACATCAGTCAGTATCAGGGGATAAAATCATCATTGATTGTGGTACTGCGATTACTATCGATGCACTAAAACATACTGGTGAGCATCTCGGTGGTTTGATTGCTCCCGGTGTTATGTTGATGTGTAAGTCTTTATGTCAACAGACAGCTAATTTGTCATTCAATCAAAATTCCACCCCCCCTGTGTTATTGGCAAATAATACTGAGGAGGCCATTTATTCAGGCTCAGCTTTTGTTGCAAGTTATGGTCTAGAGGCAGTTATCACTGAGATGCAAGCGAGACTCGATCAGGCCACTGTTATACTGACAGGAGGGGGGGTACAACACATGCGTGGTCTTGATGGTCTGGCCAGTCATATCAGGCCAAACTTGGTGCTCGAAGGCTTGGAAATTATGGCCTCGTGTAACACCGCTCACAGTGGTTGATAAATAGGTTAAATGCGAATGAATATTGGTTTTTTAGAGAAAAAATTGTCATAAAGCGTTGAACCCAACACAAGTTTTCACTAGACTGCATCACCTGTTGAGGAGTTATCTATAGATCATTAGTTACTCTCAATCGTAGTCCTTAATATAGCCGGCGTAGCTCAGTTGGTAGAGCAACTGACTTGTAATCAGTAGGTCGCGTGTTCAATTCATGTCGCCGGCTCCATTTCTTATCACTGAATCAATCATCTCGAATATTATTGCTGAATAATAATCTTGTACCTCTAAGGGATGAAAATTATGAAACAATCTTTAGTCATATTATCGTTGTTGATTTGTGTGTCATGTAACACCCATGTGCATAAGACGGCAGTTGTTCAATATCCAGAAAAACAAGCGATAGACGGTATTTGGAATGGTGGCTTTGATATTAATGGAAGAGCGGGTTATGACTTTCATGCCATACATGTGCAAGGTCGCACTACTGCAGTGAGTTATAAAGCTAAGGCTATTTGTATTGGTAGTGTAGAGGGTGAAAAAGGTTTGTATTTGTCTAACTACATACTGTACTCGCTTGATGGAGCGCCATTTGATTCGGCACGATTAACAGGTTACTTGGAGAATGGAAGAATTGAGTCACACTTCAGAACGCTGAGTGGGGGTGATATTGGTGCTTTGAACCTCGATTACAACCCTATTTATGAACAGGCCTCCAGCCTCGATTTATTGACTGGGGATTGGCAGTTTGAGGATCGTGATGGATTGATTATCACGATGTCTATGACTGAGGGGAAATGGTCAGGGCAGGATTCGGATCAATGTGTTTATCAAGGCAGCATGGCTATCATCAATCCCAACTATAATGCCTATGATGTTAATTTGAAGATTTCAGAGTGTGCCTCAGTTAACGGTGAATATGAGGGCTTGGCTTACTTAGATGAGGGTGACATCTTGAGAGTGGATGCTTTAAATGAAATGTATGGTTTTCATTTTGATTTTGAGAAGTACTGACTTGTCAAAATTGAGCAGTTAACACCCAATACATGTGCTGAAAATTCTGAGCTATAAAAAAATCAATTATTATGGGCTGAGACTTTTCCATTTTTGCCAGAGGTGATTGGCTGGATGTCCTGATAAGCTGCTATGTTTAAGGGTCATGATCTCGACCCCGTAAGTGAGTTCCCAAATATTTTCTGCTACGTGGAAGGGCTCTTCAGTGAGTGTTTGCTGGTAGGGTATGATCTGCTCATCTTCCTCCTTGATACAGTCAATCACGCATTGTCCTGATATGCGTTGAATTTTGACAATCAGATGCCATGACGAATTTGGGATGCTCATTAACAAAGGAGGTTGGGCTGTAATAATGTCGATACGTTGATTGAGCATGAATAGAGTCAGTGTGGTAGGTTTAATTGCTGAGTAAGGGCTTTAAGTGCTGAGTGAATCACCACGCCCGATGGCGAAATATTCAAAGCCAAGCTGCTTGAGTTCTTTGGGATCATACAAATTGCGACCATCAAATATGATCGCTTGCTTAAGTGCTGTTTGGATCTGAGGCAGATTGGGGCTGCGAAATTCTGTCCACTCAGTGACAATAATCAAGGCATCAGCAGATTGGCATGCGTGCATAGCGCTCTCGCAAAGCTTTAGATCTTTACGCGCGCCATAAATCCTTTCGCATTCCTTCATAGCAACTGGATCGTAAGCTTGTACGCTGGCGCCAGCCTGCCAAAGGCTCTCCATCAATGCTCGACTCGAAGCCTCGCGCATGTCATCGGTATTAGGCTTGAACGCTAGCCCCCACAAGGCAAATGTTTTTCCAGATAAATCTGTCCCATATTTCTGGGTGATTTTTTTAAATAATATTTGTTTTTGTTTGTCGTTGACCCTATCGACTGCATTGATCATCGTGGTCTCGAAGCCGACTTGTTCACCAATTTTCTTCAAAGCGGCCACATCCTTGGGAAAGCAAGAGCCACCATAGCCGCAACCTGGATATATAAAATGATAGCCGATACGAGGGTCAGCACCGATACCTAGTCGAACTTTCTCTATATCTGCTCCCAGTCGCTCAGATAAGTTAGCCAGTTCATTGATGAAGCTTATTTTAGTGGCCAGCATAGCATTCGCGGCATATTTGGTGAGTTCAGCGGAGCGTATATCCATGACATTCATGCGATCATGATTGCGATTAAACGGTGCGTAAAGCGCTCTCATTAGCTCTTCTGCTTTGACGCTATGCACTCCAATAACCACCCGATCCGGTCTCATGAAATCGGTGATAGCCGCGCCTTCTTTTAAAAATTCAGGATTAGAGACAAGATCAAAGTCGATACTTTTGTTCAATTCTGCAAAGGTTTTGGTGATAACGTTTGCCACCTTATCGGCAGTACCTACTGGCACTGTTGATTTAGTCACAATGACACGGTATTCCTGCATGTGTTTGGCGATGTTAGTGGCGACGGCAAGCACGTGGCTTAAATCGGCTGAGCCATCTTCGTCTGGGGGGGTGCCGACGGCAATGAACTGGAACAAGCCATGCTCTGCTCCTTGTTTGATGTCCTCTGTGAATTCAATCCTGCCAGAGCGAATATTTTGCTTGATCATGTCATCCAACCCAGGCTCATAAATTGGAATATTGCCTTGCTGGAGCATGGCAATTTTAGCGGCATCTATGTCTACACAAAGGACGTGATTACCCACTTGTGCGAGACAAGCCCCAGTGACTAGGCCGACATAACCTGAACCATATATAGTGATTTTCATGATATTTGCTGAGCTATTTGATGAAATAAATTGTGCGTGAATGTAGACACTACCTGACAATTATGACTGTTTTGTTGATTTAATAGAATAGTCAAATAATTTGCAGTCGGAGGTAAAAATTCCTATACCCTGATGAAAAAGTGTGGTTTTTATGCGATTCAGGGCTAGATCCCAAATATCGAGGATATTTTTGATGAGATAATGGCAGTTTCTTGCATTCGCTGGTTGACACTATAGCCGTATCTAACTGACAATAGCCGGCTTTGTGCATGGAGGGGTACTCAAGCGGTCAACGAGGGCAGACTGTAAATCTGCTGGCTATGCCTTCGTAGGTTCGAATCCTACCCCCTCCACCAGAAAGTAGAGAATGAGCGTGTGTGCTGCGGGTGTAGTTCAATGGTAGAACCTCAGCCTTCCAAGCTGATGATGTCGGTTCGATCCCGATCACCCGCTCCAACTATATGCTGAATATAACATGATTGGCAAATCCCAAGTATCAAAGGACTGGGATTGCCTGGCAGTATTTGCCCATATAGCTCAGCGGTAGAGCACTTCCTTGGTAAGGAAGAGGTCTCCGGTTCAAGTCCGGATATGGGCTCCATAGTACAGGGGCCTGAACAGTAATTAATCGTGCATTGGAGTACAATATGCACGCGAAAACTGTGTACAGCAGTATTTTGTAAGAATTTTAGTAGTAACTTTGATGGTGATCGTGTCACTAGCCATAGAAAGAGCGGGTAACAATTGATGGGTTATTCAATTGAACCCAAATTTTTAACAATTTTAATAAATGTCGTCGGAGGTATCAGAAGATGTCTAAGGAGAAGTTTGAACGTAATAAGCCACACGTAAATGT
>CAZKDD010000103.1:0-5020 GCA_964551535.1 uncultured Thiotrichales bacterium
GCTCGATACCTGTGCCTACTAGAGGCTTGTCAGCACGTAAAGTAGGTACGGCTTGACGCTGCATGTTGGAACCCATCAATGCACGGTTAGCATCATCGTGTTCTAAGAATGGGATCAATGACGACGCCACCGATACGATCTGTTTGGGTGACACATCCATATAATCCACTTTATCGGGCGTGGATAATTCAAACTCATTGAGATGTCGACATGACACTAATTCATCCGTCAGCTTGCCTTTTTCATCCAGACTCGCATTGGCCTGAGCAATGACATATTGACTCTCTTCAATCGCCGATAAGTAATCTATCTCAGCTGTGGCCTTACCATTGATAACTTTGCGATAGGGTGTCTCCAAGAAACCATAGTCAGTAGTCTGAGCGTAGATGGCTAAAGAATTAATCAAGCCAATATTAGGCCCCTCCGGTGTCTCAATAGGACATAATCTACCGTAATGAGTGGGATGCACATCACGTACCTCGAATCCAGCACGTTCACGAGTCAGTCCGCCTGGGCCTAATGCTGAGATACGACGTTTATGAGTCACTTCTGATAGTGGATTATTTTGATCCATGAACTGTGATAACTGGCTGGATCCAAAGAATTCTTTAATAGCAGCAGCAACAGGTTTAGCGTTGATCATCTCTTGTGGCATTAAACCTTCCGACTCAGCCAAGGTAAGACGCTCTTTAACAGCACGCTCCACTCGAACTAGTCCCACGCGGAAAACATTCTCAGCCATCTCACCGACACAACGTATGCGACGATTTCCAAGGTGATCAATATCATCAACGATGCCTTCACCATTGCGAATATCAATCAATACTCACATCACCGAGAGAATGTCGTCGGCTTTCATAGCAACTTTTAGTTGTTCTGCACTGTTTATCTCATCCGCAGATAATATTTCAGCTTTTTGCAAGGCCTGCTTACCTGAGATTAGTGTGCCACTGCCTGTCGTTTCTTCTCGACCTAGGCGCCGATTAAATTTCATCCGCCCAACGGGGGATAGATCATAACGATCTTCTGAGAAAAATAAGTTATTAAACAACGACTGTGCCGCTTCTTTAGTCGGCGGCTCACCCGGACGCATCATACGATAAATTTCTACCTGCGCTTCAAGCTCTGTGGTAGTGGAATCAATCGCAAGAGTTTGAGAAATATATGGCCCGCGATCTATCTCGTTGGTGTAAAGAATTTCAAATTTCTTAATACCATTGTCTTCTATCTTATGAATGTTTTCTTCAGACAGCTCTTCATTAGCTGTGAAAATTAACTCACCAGTTTCTTCATCGATAATGTCATGCGCCATTACCTTGCCCATGAAATATTCCTGTGGCACAGTGAGCTTCTTGATCTTGTTACTTTCCATTTCACGGATATGACGCATAGTGATACGACGCCCAGTCTCAACCAGAACTTCACCTTTGACTTCGATATCGAATGCTGCAATTTCACCACGCAAATCTTTAGGGTCTAATGCAAGCTCATAGCCCTTACGAGAAACAGTTATCTTGTGCGTGTCAAAAAACATAGAGAGTATCTCTTGTGTTTCATAACCCAAAGCACGCAACAAAATTGTAGCTGGTAACTTTCTTCTTCGATCGATGCGAACAAATAAGCAATCTTTAGGATCAAACTCCATGTCTAACCATGATCCACGGTATGGGATGATGCGCGCAGAGTAGAGCAGCTTGCCAGAAGAATGAGTTTTGCCTTTATCGTGATCAAAAAAGACCCCAGGTGAACGATGTAATTGTGAAACAATTACGCGCTCTGTGCCGTTAATAACGAAGGTACCGGTATCGGTCATCAACGGAAGCTCACCCATATAAACTTCTTGTTCTTTTACATCTTTAACTTTCTTTTGACTGGCAGGGGCTTCTTTATCATAGATCACCAAGCGCACAGTCACTCTCAAGGGAGCAGCATAGGTTAAACCACGCATTTGACATTCTTTGACATCAAACACTGGCTTATCAAGGCGATAACTTACATATTCAAGAATGACATTGCCTGAATAACTTTCAATGGGAAATACAGTAGAGAAAGCACCATGTAAGCCAACATCGGCACGGTTTTCAGGCGCAGCGTCCACTTGTAAGAATTGGCGGAATGATTCCAACTGAACCTGAAGCATGTAAGGTACTTCAAGAATCTGTGGGCGCTTACCGAAATCTTTACGGACTCTTTTCTTTTCGGTGAAACTGTATTGCATTTAGCCTCCTAAGTTTACGGGCTTGGAACTGAATATTTGAAAAGCATAATCGAGCATGTCTGCATCACTATGCTTTTCATCTATTTGATTCTTCTATCTATGAATCAAAGCCAATCCTAATCAAATCGAATTTTTTAAAAATCAACGGGTACAGACACACGCTGCGAGTCGCCTCACAGTGTGTGTCTGTAAATCAAAATACCCAACTAACTTAAACTACTTAAGTTCGATTTGAGCACCAGCTTCTTCAAGCTGCTTTTTGATGTCTTCTGCTTCGTCTTTTGATGCCGCTTCTTTAACAGTTGAAGGTGCGCCTTCGACCATCTCTTTAGCTTCTTTAAGGCCTAAACCCGTAACCGCGCGAACGACCTTAATGACAGCAACTTTGTTGCCACCAAAGCTCGACATTACAACATCAAACTCGTCTTTTTCTGCTGCTGCGCCACCTGCGTCACCCGCTGCTGCTGGTGCTGCTGCGACTGCTGCTGCGGCAGATACTCCGAATTTTTCTTCCATAGCGGAAATCAAATCTACGACTTCCATTACTGTCATATTGGAAATAGTTTCCAAAATCTCTTCTTGTGATACAGCCATTTCTAAATACTCCTAAAAAATATAAACCGTTAGTGACTAAAATTAAGATTGCTTTTGGTCGCGTATAGCAGCAACAGTGCGCACCATCTTTCCATGCGGCTCGGCCAGTGTTCGAACGAATTTCTCGACTGGCGCTTTCATTACTGCCATCAACATACTGATTGCTTGATCCTTCGTCGGTAAGCTTGCTAATCGTTCCAGCTCTGTCGCTTCCAACAGCTGGCCTCCTATAGAAAGCATTTTGACTTTTAGCAAATCATTATCTGCGCTGAATTCCTTTATCACTCTGGCAGCAGAACCCGGATCTTCTTGCGAAAAAGCAAGAATCAACGGGCCAACTAAACCATCTTTCATGCACTCGAATTCAGTTCCATCTAGTGCGCGTTTTGCTAGTGTATTTTTAACCACACGAACATAAACGCCACCCTGACGCGCTTTCACACGCAAATCAGTGAGTTCCTCAACACCGAGTCCACGATATTCGGCAGCAATCGCCGAATGAGCTTCAGCAGCAACCGCAGCAACCTCTGAGACAACTTGTTTTTTGCTCTCAAGGTTTAATGCCACAGTATGGTCCTCCTAAGTTGTTCCGCAATAATGATAATCCTGTGAGAGATCATCTCATTACGGAGTTACAGTTTTGTCGAGATCAACTCCCGACAGTGTTTCAGTGTTCCAACTTAGGATTTACCTATTTTGGAGCCACCGCCTACGTAGGCTGCTTGTGCAATTAAACAGATCACTCTGCACCTACGGTCTTTGACGGCCGTCTAAATATGGTTGTATTCAGAACAGCCCAAAGTCTTTACTAATATCTTTTATCTTTTAAGTTAATGCGCCTTGGTCTATCTGCACACCGACACCCATCGTGGATGACACAGTGACTTTCTTAACATAGACACCCTTGGCTGATGCTGGCTTAGCCTTAATCAAGTCAGACATCAAGGCCTGCAAGTTCTCGACTAATTTTGCTGCATCAAAGTCAACTTTTCCAATGCTGCAATGGACAATACCGGTTTTATCTGCACGGTAGCGAACCTGCCCTGCCTTAGCATTGCTTACAGCACTCTCAACATCCGGAGTAACTGTCCCTACTTTAGGGTTTGGCATTAGTCCACGTGGCCCTAAAATCTGTCCTAGTTGACCAACTATGCGCATAGCATCTGGCGTAGCAATCACCACGTCAAAGTCCATTTCACCTTTTTTAACCGTTTCTGCTAGATCTTCGAAACCAACGATATCTGCGCCTGCAGCCTCTGCCGCTTTAGCTTGATCGCCCTGTGCGAAAACTGCGACACGTACCACCTTACCAGTGCCATTGGGCAGTACTGTAGAACCTCGAACAACTTGATCAGATTTTTTAGGGTCTACACCTAGATTGACTGCGACATCGATCGATTCAACAAATTTCGCGCGCGCATTATCAATCACTAGTTGCATAGCCTGTGCGGGCTCGTAAGCTGTCTCCATATCAACATTCTCACGTGCCGCTTTAATATTTTTACTTACCTTGGCCATGACTACACTCCCTCAACTTCAAGACCCATACTGCGCGCACTACCCGCAATTGTTCTAACAGCAGCGTCTAAATCAGCGGCTGTTAGATCTGGTTCTTTTGTTTTAGCAATTTCTTCTAATTGAGCACGCGTGACCTTACCGACCTTATTGGTGTTTGGTGTGCCACTGCCCTTTTGCAATCCCGCGGCTTTTTTCAATAATATTGAAGCCGGCGGCGTCTTCATGATGAAGGTGAAGCTACGATCATTGTAGACTGTGATCACCACAGGCACAGGCATGCCTTTTTCAAGATTCTGGGTCTGAGCATTGAACGCTTTACAGAACTCCATGATATTGACACCATGCTGACCTAAAGCAGGTCCAACGGGAGGGCTCGGATTTGCATCCTGAGCAGGGACTTGAAGCTTGATATAAGCTTCTATTTTCTTAGCCATGTTGCTACTCCTTACGGGTACCAGCGCATAGATTATATTACTCCATGCTCCCCGTGTTTATTTAAAAAAAGAATCTCCTCAGTGGGAGTTTCAAAATTCTTTACTAACCTTTCTCTACCTGCCCAAACTCTAGTTCAACAGGTGTCGAGCGTCCAAAAATCTGTACCGCGACTAACATACGACTCTTTTCATAATTGACTTCTTCAACCACGCCGTTAAAGTCGTTGAAAGGGCCATCAATGACACGTACTACCTC
>CAZKDD010000104.1:0-4890 GCA_964551535.1 uncultured Thiotrichales bacterium
AGTGCCATCACCACCATTGATGATTATCACTTTATCTTGTCTCAGCTCACAAGCTTTTATGGCGCGAGTAATATCTTCTAAGTTCGAAGCAAAAAGATGTTGGATTTGTGGAAATTTTTTAACCGTTTGTAAAAATAAACGGCAGCCATTATTTTTATTTTTTCCACTTAGTGGATTACTAATTGCCGTTACGCCAAATCCATCCAAATATTGCTCAGTCATAAGTTTTAGAACTTAAACATGATGCAATTGTGACACTGGCCATATGGCCTGTGAATAATCTAACTGCCAAGCTGGGATTACTTTGCTGTCGATCGACACTCTCTATCCAAGATCGTATCGGTTGATGAGTGAGCTTAGCTATCATGCCCATCAGAAAACGTACTGCCAAAATCACATCTGACATAAGCGCCCATAGCACCACCCAGACGAAACCTAACTGCGGTGACGAAAAAATTAGGGCTATCGTTAGAATTATCATGCTAGGATTTCTGCGCGCAGTGAACAATCTATGGTATGAATCGAAAGGCTTCCAACAGAAGATACTGGCGGTTTTAAACCACCATTGAAACAAGCCTTCAAAAACTCGACCGACGACATAAGCCGACAACATCAAGACGCCCCAGTCAAACAGACTTGCATTGATTCCTAGAAATTCAATACTGCTTACTCCTAAACTCATCGCCCAACACCAATACCATATAGGAGGATGAATAATATCCAGCGCATGATCCATAACATGCCCAACTTTGCTGGATTGTAGGGATACTCGTGCCAATTTGCCGTCAACAGTGTCTAGAAATGTCATCAGCCATCCACTCAATAAACCTAATACATACTCTGCATGATAAAAAGCAAAACCGGTAATAAAAGTAAGAATCCAACCAAATCCTGTCACCATATTAGGTGAAATTTTGAGCATAGTGCACAATCTCACGATAGAGAAAGCGGGACGTGGCCACCACCATTTCGTCACACAATCTGTAATCCCTTTATAGGATTTATCATAGAGATATTTTTCTAGAGTTGGCACATTATCATCAGTGACTCTGACTACATATGAAACATCATATTTACGCAAATTGATATCATAGCCACCTGTGAGTTGTTCTGCCGTGACTTGACTAAAATGATGTTGTTGCTCGGACCCAGATAAGACAGCATGAGCCTGTTGATAATGTTTGTAATTGGTTCGTATAGCCACTATTTGGTTATCACAAGAACTCTTTAAAACACAATCGTTTCTTTTAATCAGCCGTTTAATTACGTTCGCCTCAATAAGATAATCAGCACGAATCAGAAGAATTCCATCATTAGCGTCAAGCATGACACTATCTGTGAGCATTTGTATTTCTGCGATTTTATTGAGTGTTTGTTCAATACGCTGATCCTGGGTGAGTCCCCAGAGTTTTTTATTGCAAGTATTTATAATAGAGTAGTACATTCGATATATAATCAAGCTCTTTTAAATATGAGAATTACCATAAATGATGCATGAGGCTAACGTTGGGCATGCTAATAAGTCTTACCGCTTTGTGCAACTCTCTGACTTGCATCTATCAAATATTGGCGCTCCTAATCCTATCAAACTTGCTAACAAACGTATCCTTGGCTACCTATCATGGCTTAAGCGTAAACGCGCATCTCATCAAAAATGGATATTAGACTGCGCACTAGAAAGTATGCAGCATTTAGATATCGACTATCACTTAATCACTGGAGACTTAACACACATCGGACTTGAACATGAGTTTATCGAATGTCGAGAATGGTTAAATAAACTGTCATCCGTTGAAAATATGATTGTCATTCCAGGCAATCATGATCTTTATGTAGATACTAAGTGGACTCAGAGTTTTGCGCATTGGGAAGACCTAATGTGTGATGACCCTACCCTTTTACCCAAAATCAAACAAAAAACTGCCGGTCAAAAATTAGAACAAATTTATCCGCAAGTCAGAGTTAGAGGAAATGTCGCTTTTATAGCGCTATCAAGCATCTATCCTGCACCATGGTTTAAAGCCACAGGTCAAATCAATGAACAACAGATCATGCGCTTAAAGTTTGTGCTTAAAGACCCTGCATTGGCGTCATGTTTTAAAGTGCTATTACTTCATCATCCAGTCACGATGACACATACTACAAAAAGAAAATGCTTACTCAATTCAGATCGACTACGCGACTTATTGCAACAATATCCGGTACAGATAGTTCTACATGGTCACGGCCACACTAGCACTATCGATTACCTTGAAAATAACGATATTCGCACACCTGTAATCGGGATGGCATCATCCTCGTGCACCAGTCAAAAACAGAATCAGCGCGCGGAATATAAACTCTTTGAAATCACACAGCAAAAGCATAAATTTTCTCTAACCATGCAAGATCATATTTTTGATCACAAGCAAAAACAATTTATTGCATCTGATGAGTTTCAGCTTGTTTAAATTTAATCAAAAGCCCAGCCACAATGATGACAAGAACAGTAAAAGTAGGGAACATAGCAATTAAGGTGGGCTGCCATTTTTGTGCGACACCATAATGAGTAATCATCTGAGAATAAATATAAAAACTTATCCCCGCCAAAATACCTAAAATTACACGTTTGCTTGCAGACATCACTCGCTGCGATCCAAACACAAATACCAAGCCCAACAAAATCATTATCATTGCAGAAGCTGGAATCATCAACTTTTGCCAATACATTAATTTATATTGATATGCTTGCTCTCCACGACTCTCCAAACCAACGATGTATTTTTTAAGGTCGGTTAGAGACAACGCTTTAGGCTCGGAAATAATAACACCTAACTGTTTCGCATCCAGAAATGAACGCCACTCCATTTGATCGAGTTGCTGTTCAGAAAATTCACTTTTACCAAATTTTTTTATTTGTACATTCTTTAATAGCCATTTTTCATCACTGATAATTTCCACCTCTGATGCAAGCAAAAATTGTTTTAACTGCAACGACTCATCAAATTCAAAAATTTCAACATTCACTGGCACTCGACCGTAACGCGTCTCCTTAACATGAATGAAATGATTATTTTGCTGCGCCCAATATCCACCTGAATCAACCAAATTAGTTTGCTCATTAAGTGCCAATGTTCGCACTACTTTTGCTTGTTGAATTGTATATGGGGTCACAAACTGACTCACAGTCAAAACAAAAATCATTAATATAATGGAAGCGGAAATGACTGCTAAAACTATCTGTTTAGGCTGTCCACCTAAACTAGTCATCGCGACTAGCTCGTTATGATTGACCAGTGAACCAAGAGCGATGATTGCTCCAATCAAGCTAATTACAGAAGCAAAATCCAATAATATTTGAGGCATATGAAAAATCACATACTGCAATGCAATCTGCAAAGAATAATTACCAGTGCCAACTTCATCGAGTTCTTCTATCAATAAAATCAGCGAAAATAGTAGGATTAATATTAAGCCGATTAAAAAGAAACCCTTAATAACAGATAAAATTATGTATCTTGATAAGATCATGGCATCAGTGTTCTCTCAGTCTCATGAAAAATATCATCGACACAAGAAATATCACAATTGTCCACATACCAGGGAGTGTCATCATCACCCCCTGCTCGACCCAGGTTTTAGACACTATGCTCAAACCGTGGATAGCAAAAAACAGTGAGACGCCAAACAGTAATTTTCCATAGCGTCCTTGCCGTGATGAAGTTTTTGCTAAGAAAATAGCTAATATAGCTAATAATGCTGTCTTCACCGGCGCTGTCACTCGCCATTGAAATTCAGCAATATCAGCAGCTTCTTTTGCAGATGAAAGAAATACTGAAGTAGCTGCTTTACGTTTATACTTTCTTGCAGTAGCAGCATCAGTATCAGATGTCACAGCCATGTTCTTAAAATTCACCAAGACATCAGCTGCATTGTTAGCTATCACACTCGCCGTGCCATCAGTAAAAACAATTTCTGATTGTTTGCTTCCGGAACTACTAACTTGCTTGGCTTGTTCAGCCATAATTACTTCTACTCTGTCATCATATGACTTATATAAAAAAACATCTCGCTTAACATCATTTTCTTCATCTAGCGCTCGAGCAAAATATACTGTATTAGTCTCATTGTTAATATAAAAACTGCCCGGCTGTAAGCGTTCAAAATCTATCATTTTTCCAGCCTCATATTTTGCCTCATACTTGAGACCATAGGCCCATGGCCTAGCAAAGTTAGCCACAATAGCTGTGGCCACTGTAACAAAAAGAATGAGCGGCATAAGCAACTTAATAATATCAATAATACTCATCCCAGAGGCCTGCAGGGTAATAATCTCTTGTTCAGCATAAAGCTTCCCCAGACCCATAAGTAATGTCACATAGAGCGCCAATGGAAGAAACAGCTCGAAAGCAGCAGCGGTCTTTGTGATAATTAATAACCATAGCAGCCGATCAGGTATTAATTGAGCATCCACATCTGCTAATAAACTCAATGCACTGTAACTGATCATCAGCAATAACAGCACGCCACAGACCATCAAAAATGGCCTGAATATTTCACGTGTTAGATAATTTGTAATGATCAATCGTTAATTGCCTAGTGAATTCGTCCAAACGAATAAACCTAAAATCACTCTCACCTATAGTGTATAGTTAGTCATCATCAGATTCAGCACTATATTCAAACCAAAGTCATAAAAATGAAAGCCATTATACTCTGTGCCGGCCAAGGGCGACGTCTACTACCTTACACCGAATCGACTCCCAAGTGCCTATTAAAAATTGGCGGAAAACACTTTATTGAATGGCAGATCGACACATTAATTAAAGCAGGCGTTGACGATATTGTCGCGGTCATAGGCTACGCAGCACAAGACATACAGGCTGTACTTGAGAGCCGTTATGGTGACTC
>CAZKDD010000105.1:0-4826 GCA_964551535.1 uncultured Thiotrichales bacterium
GTAACAGTATCTCAATTCACTATCAGCACAATCAGTATAATTTGAGTTTTACTAGTAGGAAATTGTAATTACATTCAATATGAAGACTCGCTACAGCCCAATAGTAAACCCATATAATCCTGATTGGCCGAGTGTGATTGTATTTGAAGCAGAAAATGCTGAAAAATCTGATCTTCCCACGGTAAGAATCTTTTTGGGCACAGAAACCGCTCAATACAAAGCGCAGCGTGTGTTCATCTATTCAGTTGAAAAATATCGAAATCCAGCTCGTCGCTATGAAATCTACTTAATGGATAATCTCACCGGTTTTGATAATTCTCGCTGGCGTACGGGTTTCACTCTTTATAGATTTGCTATTCCTGAATTTGCTGGCTTTCAGGGCAAGGCGATATATAACGATGTTGATCAAATTTATCTCACTGACCCAGCTTTGTTATTTGACAATGACATGAGTGGCGCCGGGTATATGTCAGTGTCACGCAATGACACTTCAGTGATGTTGATCGATTGCGCAAGAATGGGTGAGCTATGGAATATACAACAAGCTTGTAGTCAGACAAAAAAACAATTGCATGATTGTGCTATTCAAGATGAAACTCTCTGGGCTGTCTGTGATGGGGGATGGAATACTCGTGATTGCGAGCATCCGTTAGAAAAGATTAAGTGCTTGCATTACACCGCACTTCATACTCAACCTTGGCGACCTACACCGGAACAATATTCTTATCATCATCATACTCTGGCCTATTTATGGGAAGATTTGGAGTGTGAGTTAGATGAACTTGAGGGTGTTAATGCCTCTGCACAACAACATTTTCAACCAACAATCTGGGTCTTAACCACTCATAGACGCGGTGATAATAATCAGATATTGAATCTAGCCTCACAGCTGTCTGTGCGGATGGAGGAAAAAAAACTGGATTTTAATATTGCTAACCACATACCCAATTATCTACGAGGGCATTCGCTATTGGGCTTAAAATCAGCGGAACATCTCAATCCACCTTGGCCCGATTTAGTCATTGCTTCAGGTCGAAGATCGGCGCCGGTGGCGAGATGGATTAAATCTCAATCCCCCTCAACTCGATTGATTCATATCGGCCGACCATGGTGTGGGTTAAAATATTTTGATTTGATAGTAACAACCCCACAGTATCAATTACCCTTGCGTGATAATGTCTACATTAACAGCCTTACTCTTAATCAGCTGAATTCAGATTCATTGCAAATAAGCGACAGTCAGGATGTGGTCACACAATCAGGCCTGTCTGAGCCTTACCTTACTGTGGTACTGGGAGGTAACAGTCGACCCTATAGAATGACTCCAGCCTACTTAAGCGAGATGGCGCAAATGATCAATTCATATGCGCGACAACAGAGTTACTCTGTGTTGATCACGACTAGTCCACGCACACCTGATTTTGCTATCGACTGTTTCGCCTCACAGTTAGATGTTCCGTATCAATCTTATATATGGACTGCAGACTCAAGGAATCCTTACCAAGATTTTGTCGGATTGGCTCAGGCTATTGTGGTCACAGGTGATAGTGCGTCAATGGTGTCTGAATTGTGCAAAACTAACAAACCCGTGTTTGTGTATAAACTCCCTAAGCGTGCTGACTTGCTCATGAGCAGTGTGGAGATGTTGAGAAATTTTTGTCGATTTCCACTCGGACGAGGCAATTACAGAGGCATGCCTAAACAGCAGAATATATTGAGTCGATTATTCGATAAAGCCGTAGAATATGGTTTAATTACCTCACTCAGGGATTTGGATTTGTTTCTGGATAATTTACATAGTCGAGGTTACATAAAATACTTGGAAGATGCAGAATCTGTTGACAATTATCATCTACCAAGAAATCCTCAGCTTGAAATGGAAAGATTGGTGACTTATATAAGAAATCGTGGGATGGGACACTGAGAAGTTTTTATGCATTATCTGAATCATCAAATTTTATCGGAATTTAGTGAAAGGGCGTTCAGGGCGACGCAGCCATATCCTTGGTCAGCGATTGATGCGTGCATCCATGCTGATAGATACCAAGAACTTATTGATACGCTTCCGAACAAAGAAATCTTTAAAGAAGTATTTGGTAAAAAACGTAAATTTGGTCAGGTGAGTCACGATCGTTTAGCGCTGGATTACCACCCAGACCTGCCAATATCAGACGCATGGCATGCTTTTGTCAATGAGCTTATGTCAGATCAATATCGTGATTTTATATATAGAATAGCTGGAACTAAAAATATAGAGTTAGATTTTCACTGGCACTACACACCCAATGGCTGTTCAGTATCTCCGCATTGTGATTCTAATAGTAAAGTTGGCTCCCATATATTTTATTTAAATACAGAGCAAGATTGGCACAGCGATTGGGGAGGGGATACATTAATATTGGATGATGAGGGTCGATTTAAGCGATCGTCCAGTCCATCATTTTCAGATTTTAATCAACACTATAAAGCTGAGTCGATAGGTAATCGTAGTTTATTATTTATCCGCAATGGAAATTCTTGGCACGGAGTGCAACAAATAAATTGTCCTCAAGATCGTTATCGAAAAGTTTTTATCGTTGTTATAAAAAAAGCATCTTTCAAAACCAGACTATTTCGAATATTTCCAGCAACTAAATAATGTCACCTAAAATTACAGTTTTTATACCTGTCTATAATCGACAGCAATATATAGCAAAGACAATAGAAAGCGTATTGCAACAGAGCTTCAAAAACTTTCAGTTATTGTTGATAGATGACGGATCTACAGATAAGTCACTTGAAATTATGCGTAGTTTTACCGATAAAAGAATTACAATTATTGAGAATGGTGAAAATCTAGGTATTCCAAAAACACGTAATATTGGTTTGCAATACGCGCAAGGAAAGTATTTGGCCATATTGGATAGTGATGATTTAATGCTGAAACATCGGCTTAAAAAGCAAAAGAAGTTTCTTGATAAAAATTTAGATTATGTGGGTGTTGGTTCATGGAGTCGCTATATTGACCATAAGGACAATGTTATACGTTGGTTAGTCATGCGTCCGATAAGCCATAACAAAATAAAGGCAAGTTTATTGTTTCATTGCGCTATCCACAATCGTACTTTCATGGCTAGAACACACTTGCTAAAGCAATTTGCATACAAAAATGACTATACTCGTTGTCAGGATTATGAATTGTTATATAGATTGTCTAAGAAACATAAGCTTCATAACATTCCAGAAGTATTGGTACAGGGACGTAAGCATGATGCTCAGATCACAAAGTCAACCGTCGATATAGGTGTTGATTTAAAAAAGCAGATAGCATCTATGATGTTAGATGATCTGGGAATCAGATATGATCAAAATGACTTAACTAATCATATTAAATTAGTCCGTGGTAATGGAGATGAAGTAGCGATGGATTATATAGATTGGTGTGAGATTTGGTTTGATAAAATTACAGAGGCTAACGCAAACAAAAATATTTATGATGCAGATAGTTTGAATCAAGTAATAGCTAAGCTTTGGATGAAAATTTTTTCAAGATCATCTGATAATGAAACTTCCATAAAAGGCAGAGGGAATCTTCTCAAATTGGCAGGGAAATATACTCAAGCATATTTAAAATAGCAGTGGTATTTTTTACATATATAACGACCCATCAGCAGTGAGATAGGGTGGATGCAGAAATGATAAGTAATAATTATGTGCTTGGTGAATAGTGCATTTGAATTTGGGAGCACAGACCAGTTATGAATAATTACCTAATCTAATAGGCAGTTCTGGATATTTATTGATCAACTTTGAAAGTGTTATGTCATTATTTTTTAAGCTGACATTTTTATTTTTGAGTGGTGTGACAAGTGAGTTTTCTGTATACGTGAAGTTATCTCTAAAGAATTTCTTATTGTTCAGGCAGTTAGAGGGTATATTGTTCAAAGCTGTCATTGCTTTAAACCATAAATCATCAGCTGTTGGTGCAAGTTCCATAAATAACTCCTCTTTCTGGATGTCTGCATGGAAACAACCCGGCCAGTATAAAATTGCTCCAACACCTGTGAGCATGATGTCATTGCCACATTTACGATTTTCACATTTATCCCATTCGCTATAAGGAACAAGAGTGCTACGGAGGTCAGGTATGCGGTAACCCCGATAGCCATGTACTTTTTTTGGCTCCGCTTGATAAGCTTGAACAAGCTTCTTCACCATGAAATTTGGATAATACACATCATCATCAACAGTGATGATGATCGCGTCAGGATATAATCGCAGTGTTGGAATGAGTTTTTTATAAGAACCAATGTCTTTGGTAAAGTTAATAACTAATCCATATTTCTCAAGATTTTTTAGGTTTTTAGGTATCGTTTCTCGCGAGAATTCATCCTCAGCAAGGTTTACGATGATTACATCTGGTTTATCTGTCTGAAGAAATAATGACTTGATTGTGATGTGAACGGAATCGGTTCGTTTCCCATAACTTGTTAGTGATACAACTATAATGTTTTTACGCTTGTTTTGACCTAGTTTTTGTATGGGCTTAAAAAATAGATACGTTTTTAACGCTATTGTGTTGGAGCGTCTAAAGATAGAGTATCTAAAGAACTTATAGATTGATAATTGTATTTTTTGAAACATGTTATGTGATTAATTAGTCTGTTAACTGTATTAGAGTATCTCGATTTTTTTTTAATCTTCTCTGTTTATTTCTTAGAAACAGACTCTTTAACCATTTAGACCTAAAATGAAGTTGTATAAATAAGATATATAAAAAAAAGTCTGGGGAATTTTTTGCTTTTAATGAGGTTATGATTTTTTTAAGATGAATATCATCTAGCCAG
>CAZKDD010000106.1:0-4806 GCA_964551535.1 uncultured Thiotrichales bacterium
ATTGAGCAATTTAAAGCACCGGCGATGGCACTACCTGATGCGGCTGTGGCTATTGATAAAGACGGTAAAATTCGCTGGTTAAATGCAGAAGCTGAGCGCCTCTTAGGATTAAATGCATACAAAGATATAGGGCAGTTATTCACCAATTTATTTCGTTCTCCCGATTTAACGCACTATTTACGTAAGGCAGATTTTTCTGAGGATATTCGCATTTCATCCCCGGGATATTTTGATCGAAAATTACTCATACGTATTGCACCTTATGGAGACCAGCAACTGGTGTTATTGGCACAAGATATATCATCTAGAATTCGTGCAGAACAATCCCGTCGTGATTTTGTGGCTAACGTGTCGCATGAGTTGCGAACACCGCTAACAGTGGTTAATGGCTACCTTGAGAACTTGGTTGATTCTGGACAGATGCCAGAAAATTGGGAGAGACCTGTTGAGCTGATGGAGCAGCAAGTACTGCGTATGCGGCACATCATTGATGACTTGTTGGTATTGGCAAAGTTGGATGGTGCAGCACCTGAAAACCCAGAACAGGTCGACGTAAAGTCATTATGTGAGCGGGTAGCGGGCGATGCTCGAGCTATTTCAGGCAAACATGAGATTAAAATTGCAGTTATTACTGATGCGCCCTTAATCGGTGATGCTAAACAACTTTATTCTGCACTTTCTAACCTAGTAACTAATGCCGTTAAATATTCGGGTGACCAGGGGTTGATTACGATTGCCTGGCAAGAAGTGGCTAAAGGGTTTTCATTAAGTGTTACTGATTCAGGTGAGGGCATTTCACCTCAGCATTTGTCCCGGTTGACTGAACGATTTTACCGTGTAGATACAGCCCGTTCACGTGAGCAGGGCGGTACGGGGCTTGGCTTGGCCATTGTTAAGTCCATTATCGAACAGCACGGTGGTCGCTTACTGATTGAAAGTGAAGTGGGAAAGGGGAGTACTTTTAGTTGCATTTTCCCAAAAAACGGCGCAAATTAATGTCAGTACAAAAATAAATACAGGGGGATTTTAAATGGAGTTTTCAGCAAAACAAAAACATACCTCACAAGAGTTTGAAGCTGATATTCAAGCTGTTCGTAGTAAGGTTGCCGAAATGGGTGGGTTAGTTGAAGACCAGCTCGACAAAGCGATAGCAGCGCTTAAAGCGTCCGACGTGAGATTGGCCGAAGAGGTTGTCGCACGTGACGGTGATGTGAATCGTCTCGATGTTGAGATTGACGAGGGTTGTACTCGTATCTTTGCTTTACGCGCGCCTACAGCAAGTGACTTACGCTTAGTGCAAACCATTATTCGCACGACTACGGATTTAGAGCGTATTGGTGATGAAACCAAGCGAGTTGCCAAAATGGCGATTGCTAACTCTAAAGGTGAAGCTAGTGCGGCTTTATATCAGCGTATAGAGCATATGGGATCAATGGTTAGAGAAAATCTTCATCGTATTTTAAATGCGTTTGCGCGAATGGATGTTGATGAAGCGATTGCAATGGCTGCTGAGGATAAACGCATTGATACAGAGTATGAAGCGATTATGCGTCAACTCATGACTTATATGATGGAAGACCCCCGATCTATACCCAGAATTCTCGATATTATGTGGGCAGCGCGTTCGTTAGAGCGAATCGGTGATCGTTGCCAAAATATTTGTGAATATATTGTTTACTTTGTTAAGGGACGCGATGTGCGTCATATGAGCTCTGAGAAAATGAAGGAGCTTTGAGGCGGTTTCACTAGGTTAACGAAAGTAATGCTTCAATCAGTTTTTGCTCGTCATAGTGTTCTGTAGAGCGAGCATTGCGCAGATTTATATCCAATAACTGAATCCCGCGTACTTCAATATAGTCGAGTATGGCGGGAGTGATGCCTTGATGAAGTGCTGAGTCAGTGAGTACGATATCAATGGACATTACGTGATCAGCATCTCTACCTGCATCGTCACAAATGGCTTTGTTTAGTGCGTCGATTTGTTCTCTAAGGTCCGTATCGAAAAGCTCAGGATCGTTACCTAAGTTGGGTATAAAAACTCTTGGTGCGGCGCTGGTTAGTGCCGATTTCCCGACGCCTTTAGGGAGTAGGTTTGCGACAAGACTCGAATAGAAACTTCCAGGCGGAAAAACTAACAGGTCAGCTTCTTTAATGAGGCGTTTATTTTGTTTGCGAATACGTGAACTTGCTTGGCTCTCTGGTGTGTCCTGATGTTCGGCAAGTGTCAGCTTGACGATCTTCTTATTTAGCGGTTCAGTTTCTTTAGCGGTAATGTTGTGTTGGCCAACGACACAGCTACCATCTGATAGAGTTGCTTTCAGCTCGAAGTCTTCATCTGTAATTGTTCTGACGATGCCTCTTACGTTTACCAGCTTGCTAAAAAGAAAGGTAATTGGGTCTAGTGAGCGATCATGATTTAAATATCCGCCAGTCAAAATTAAGTTACCGATGCTGGCACCACGGTAATCAAAGTCATCAGGTGCGGCTTTCAGGAAGCTCTGCAGGTAATCGCAAATTAGGCTGCGCATCGGCTCGAGGGTCGATTTGACCATGCGATGCTTACCAGATTGCATCATTTTTACCGTCGACTTCAGTTCTTCCTGAGACTGATCCGTCGGTAAACGATATTTAAAAAGTGTAAAAATTTCAGGGTGCCCAAGTGCTGTATCGTCAGCAAGCGCCATTAGTCGGGCTCTGACATCACCAACGGCAGGCATATTGAAAGCTTTGCGCAGTTTCGCTGAACTACCGCCGGAATCGAAGGGAGTGATTAGATGGATGCTGTTGTGGGTATATTGCTTAAGGCAACGAGAGGTGTTGTCGAGTGCTGAGCCGCCACTAAAAAACAAAAGCGAAGGCCCAAGTTCAGGTGACTTAAGATAACGTTGAATCTTACGCTTGTCTGGTATGCGTGACACAGACTGTTTTAGATGGAGTGTCTTATGTCCAATCCGGATGTCATCCATTGCGTGCTACCGTAAAAAGATGGTGATCAATATGATAATTATTGTACATTAAGCATATTGATACGATAGTAGTTTGCTCATGGCAATTAAAAGCTCTGTACTTAAAGAAAATATAGCTTTTTTGATTGATGAATTACGCTTGCATTGTGAGCTTCTAGAGTCTTTTTATCAATCTCATATAGATGAGATATATCCTAAACTGATCAGTCGTCAGGGGTATCTCAATACCTTGTTAGAAAAGTCGCAACGGGAAATAGCTCAGCTATTACACCGTCGTAAGCCTGGCACGGATTTTTATAATCGTCTTAAGGCGAACGAGCAACTCGCTGATCGTTTAGCTCACATGAGTCAGATCATCGTTCGGATAAGCGAGTGGGGGCTAGTTGCCAAAGATAACTATCCTGCGAATGATTTGAGCCGTAAAGTTGTTCGAAAAATTCGTAAATCCCTCGATTTTGTACAAATCGGTATGGATGTTGATGCGGCAAAGGCGGGCCTTAAAATTGATCGAAGAGTAAAAAGCATTCTGTCGATTTATGCGGATATCACCCCATTGATAGAAGCCGCCAAAATACCGTCACATCAAATTAAGGCCACCTATATTTGCGCATATGAGTTAAGACGCTTATTAGAAGGTTTATCTCGCGTCGGTGAGGCAATGGTTTCTGGTGGAATGGGGCGTGTTGTTAGCAGCAATAACTTTGACCAAATTAATGAAGCTCTTGAGTATCTTCAGACAGGTCTTGATGAGGTGAATTTTGATCGATTAGCGCTTACTCGCTCAGGTAGTGCAATTGCATCAATCAAAAGCAAAGATACTGTGCTCGCTGTCTATAAAGAGGGTGCGCCTGATAAGGTTACAGAAGAAGTGGAAAGTGTAAATCGCTGGCGAAAAATAAAGCCAGGCTTGGTTCCAAAGGTGTTAGCGCATTCTTCTGATCGTGATGATTTAGCCTCGGTAGTCATTGAGTATTTGCCTGGTGATACCTTCGAGAAGTTATTGTTAGAGGGAAATAAAGAAAAACTTGACGAGGCGTTGATCCGTTTATTTAAAACATTGCGTAAGTTATGGCGTTCAACCATGGTAAACGACAAGGCGGAAGCACGTTTTATGGCCCAATTGGCTAAGCGTTTGCCGGCCAGCCAAAGGGTTCATGCGAATCTCTTCGCTGACAAACAGATTATTTGCGGCGTTGAGAGACCTTCCTTTCTTAATTTACTTAGCGCGGTGGAGAAATGCGAGAAAGCTTGGTCACCTTCTTTCTCTGTGTTGACACATGGCGATTTTAACGTCGATAACATTATCTTTGACTCGCTTAAAGATAAAATTCGATTTATTGATTTACATCGCTCTACGCATCAGGATTTTGTCCAAGATATCTCAGTGCTGATGATTTCAATATATCGATTACAGGAAGAGCGTGAATCTATTCGTCAACTAATGATGTATGCAATACGTCGTATTTATGCGTTCGGTGTAAAGTTCGCCGATGAGCAGAAGGATCGCTTCTTTGAAATTCGACTAGCTGCTGGATTGGCACGTTCTTTTGCAACTTCTGTACGCTTTATCCATGACAATACGTTGGCGACGCATATGGCATTACGCGCTAAATATTTACTTGAGCTGATTCTTTCAACGCCACGTAAGAATCATCATAAATTTGTTCTACCTCAGGAGATGTTGTTTGTTCAATAACAAAAAGGTTGCAGTTGTAGGCATACCTGGTAAATGGTCTACCGAGGTTATCGCTGATCGTCTTGAGACAATAACTGGCTTTCGCCTAGTTGTTGATATGGCAGATATTGCCTTAGACCTGGTGAATGGTCGTGTTATGTGTGG
>CAZKDD010000107.1:0-4789 GCA_964551535.1 uncultured Thiotrichales bacterium
CCAACGACCCCCACCATGTCAAGGTGGTGCTCTAACCAACTGAGCTACGCGCCTGTAATTACAGGACTGCGGAAAATAACACAGTCATGCAATGATTTATAGTGCTTTAACCCGCCTCACTAGTAGGAATTTGAAAGGCGGCACTCTTCAATTGCTGAATTTCATCACGCAATCTTGCCGCATCCTCAAACTCTAAATTACGCGCATGTTCATACATTTGCTGCTCAAGCTGATGGATTTTCTTAACTGCAATCTCAGGCGCAATATGATCGATAGGCATCGCATGAGATTGTGAAGAAGAGGTGTGAGCCGCACGCTTTTGCTCGTATTTAGATTGTGCCCCTTCCATAATATTACCCACGGCTTTTTCAACGCTGCGCGGTATGATGCCATAGTGTTGATTGTGTTCAATTTGCTTTTGACGACGGCGCTCAGTTTCATCTATTGCCCGCTGCATGGAACCCGTCACCTTATCCGCGTATAAAATCGCTTTGCCATGAAGATTACGTGCTGCTCGCCCAATCGTCTGTATCAACGACCGATCTGATCTCAGAAAGCCTTCCTTGTCTGCATCTAAAATAGCCACTAAAGATACTTCGGGAATATCCAAGCCTTCACGTAATAGATTGATTCCCACCAGCACATCAAACACACCCTTGCGAAGATCTTGAATAATCTCAACGCGCTCGACCGTATCGATATCGGAATGCAGATAACGCACGCGCACCCCATGTTCATCTAGATAATCCGTGAGATCTTCAGACATGCGTTTAGTCAATGTTGTAATGAGTACACGCTCTTGTTTGGCGACGCGCTCATTGATTTCTGATAACACATCATCGACTTGCGTGCTCACTGGACGCACTTCCACTTGCGGATCAATTAACCCAGTAGGTCTGACCACCTGTTCAACGACTGCTCCTGACTTTTCTCCCTCATAGTTTCCTGGCGTTGCGGACACATAGATCATTTGAGGCGCTAAGCCCTCAAATTCTTCAAATTTAAGCGGACGGTTATCTAATGCTGAGGGCAAGCGAAAGCCATATTCCACAAGCGTCTCTTTACGCGAACGATCCCCTTTATACATGCCACCAAACTGTGGCACTGATACGTGACTTTCATCCATTACCATGAGTGCATTATCAGGCAAATAATCTAATAAACAGGGGGGTGGCTCACCGGGCCCACGTCCACTCAAATAACGCGAGTAGTTTTCAATCCCTGAACAGTAGCCCAACTCTTGTAACATTTCCAAATCAAACTGAGTGCGCTGCTCCAGACGCTGCGCCTCAACCAACTTATCAATACTGCGTAATTGTTCCAAACGCTCTTTTAGCTCTGCTTTAATGGCGTCGAAAGCATTCAGTATGACTTCACGTGGCGTCACATAATGTGATTTTGGATAAATCGTTAAACGCGGCACTTTTCTCAGCACCTCACCTGTGAGTGGATCAAAATAACTCAACTGCTCTATTTCTTCATCAAACAGCTCAATGCGAATCGCTTCACGATCAGACTCGGCAGGATGCACATCAATCACCTCACCACGCACTCGAAAGGTTCCACGTTTGAGTTCAACATCATTGCGCGTGTATTGCAGCTCGGCTAAACGTCGCAATATCTTGCGTTGATCAATCAAATCACCACGATCCAGATGCATGACCATGTTTAAATAAGAACGTGGGTCACCCAGTCCATAGATTGCCGATACGGTAGCCACAATAATCGTATCATTACGCTCAAATAAGGCTTTGGTGGCAGACAGACGCATCTGCTCAATATGGTCATTAACCGAAGCATCTTTCTCAATAAATGTATCACTGGCAGGCACGTAAGCCTCAGGCTGATAATAGTCATAATACGAGACAAAATATTCCACCGAGTTATGAGGAAAGAAAGATTTCATCTCGCCATACAACTGGGCAGCCAGGGTCTTATTGGGTGCAATCACAATGGTTGGGCGCTGTACTTGTTGGATCACATTCGCAATTGTGAAAGTCTTACCAGAACCGGTCACACCTAACAGCGTTTGGTGCGCCAAACCATCTTGCAAGCCTTCAACTAGACTTTTAATGGCCTGCGGCTGATCACCGGCGGCATCAAATTCTGATTGCAATAAAAATTCTCTAGTCATTCTCTTATCGATATATATAAAATACAGTATCATCCTCTCAGGGATTCACATCAGCGCTTATGCTTAACAACATAAGCGGAACATCATTTAGGGAAAAACACTCAATTGGACATTAAACTATCCTCTCGTGTGCGAAGAATCAAACCTTCGCCAACACTGGCTGTGACTGCAAAAGCCAACCAACTCCGCGCCGAAGGCGTGGATGTAATTAATCGCGCTGCCGGTGAGCCTGACTTTGACACCCCAAGCCATATAAAACAAGCGGCGAATGAGGCCATCGCTAATGGACAAACTAAGTACACCCCAGTGGACGGCACTGTGTCCCTCAAGCAAGCCATCATAGAAAAATTTCAACGCGATAGTGGATTAACTTATCAAGCAGATGAGATTCTTGTCTCCAGTGGCGGTAAGCAGAGCTTCTACAATTTATGCCAAGCGGTTATTGACCAAGACGATGAGGTCATTATTCCTGCCCCATATTGGGTGTCTTACCCCGATATGGTGCTACTCGCTAATGGCACGCCCGTATTTATCGAGGCCGACCATACGCAAAATTTCAAGATCACCGCTGATCAGTTGGCAGCAGCAATCACCACCAAGACTAAGATGGTTGTCATCAACAGCCCGTCTAACCCTACCGGTGCATGTTACACAGCTGCTGAACTAACCTCATTGGCTGAAGTGCTCGTTCAACATCCTGAAATTTTAATTGCGACTGATGATATGTATGAACACATCCTCTTTCAGCAACAGACTTTCTCAAATATTTTGATGGTGTGCCCACAGTTAAAGCCACGCACTATAGTATTGAATGGGGTTTCAAAAGCCTACTCAATGACTGGCTGGCGTATTGGATATGCGGCAGGTCCTGCAGCCATTATAAAGCCGATGAAAAATATTCAATCTCAGAGCACCTCTAATCCTTGTTCGATTTCACAAGCTGCCGCTGAACAAGCCTTGAGTGGTGACCAAGCGTGCGTGAGTGATATGAAAGCTGCCTTTGAGCAGCGCCATGATTTTATCGTCGCTGAGTTAAACAAAATCAAAGGCATCAGCTGCTCTCAATCTGAGGGTACATTCTATTGCTATGCTAACGTTCAAGCAGCGATTGATGCACTCAATGATATAAATAATGACGTGGAATTTGCTACTTATTTGCTAGAAAAATGTGGTGTGGCTGTGGTGCCAGGCACCGCGTTTGGCTTGCCAGGCTATATGCGTATTTCTTTTGCCACATCGAAAGAGAAACTCACTACTGCGGCACAGCGTTTAGCCGAGCTATTAAATTAAATTTCCATCAACCCGCTACACGATTGAGTGACTATTTAAGAATTTGAGATTTGAATGACTCGGCTTTATCCAAGTCGAGTTCTTCCAGCATCGCCATCATACCGATTTGGGTGACGATCATCATATCTATCCAAGGATTTTTAGGATTTTCCGGCGTTTCAACCCGGTATTTCTTTTTGGCCTGATCACTGATCTGACGTGTTGCCACCGTCACATTCGGTTTGCCTGTTCGAGTATTTATCGCAATCCCCAAACAGCGACACACATCGGCTGCAACATACCACACCGATTGATCATCCATTTCAACACATCTGATCGGATGACCATCATAGTGTTGCACACTCAAAGTTCCCAACTCTCCACTCCTAGCCCAAAGATTTTTATTGTTGTTATTATTATTTTTCCAGCACCCGACTGACGAGGCTTATGCGCAATTAATTTATCACATCTGAACGCAATATATTCAATATTGTGACATTTTTCTATACTGCTACAGCATGAATCAGTTGACCGCCCCGTTGGATATCAGTAACATCCACAGCTCCTTTGTTCCCTGGTAGCTCAGTTGGTAGAGCGGGTGACTGTTAATCACTAGGTCGGCGGTTCGAGCCCGTCCCAGGGAGCCACTCACGGTTGTAACTTCCTCTTTTTTGCATCATGCATACACGTGCATTCACTTTTATACACGTTTATCTTTGGGCACAAAGCCATCGACCATAGTGACATAAGACTCACTGAAAAATATTCATATCGAAAAAAGATCTTCTCAGTATCTATGGATTGCAGTCTGCGTTTTTGATGAATCACATTTAGGAGCTGTAGGTGGACATGATCCCGAGCCCCCTCAAGGCGCTGACGAGAACCCGCAGGGAGCAGTAGGCGGACATCCAAGTTCGAACACCATAGATATCGGTGACGTGGTTGCTGATAAAGCCTTTCTTTCGACCAGCTTAGACTATAATGCAGTCATTCATCGATACTCGCATCAATCAACTTCGATGGAACATACACCAGAAGCTCGATCAGCTTCTAATAAAAACCCTCTTGCAGACGACGAAGAGGAAATCTTATACGCCATAAAAAATAACGAACATATTAAAAGTATCGGCATATCAGGTTTTAAATTTGGCACGCGGCGAGAGCGTGACAACCTCAGTTCCGGTGAAGTGCTGGTCAGTCCCACCACAAAATTTCGTGTCGTCGGCATCCAAAATTCTGAAACTGCAATCAATAGGAGAGTCGTATTTCTTAACCCGATACCCAGCACTGAAATTAGACCCGACGAGATACAAAAGAATCTATTCAATGGCGAACCACTGATATAAACCCATCGAATTATCGCTCGTAAAAATAGATAATCCGCCT
>CAZKDD010000108.1:0-4752 GCA_964551535.1 uncultured Thiotrichales bacterium
GGTTGGATTTAGAGACTGCGCAATTGCAGTTAAGTGATTTGGCTCTTGATGTAGAGGCTAAATCACCGGATTTACCCGAGGCTGGTGTCAAGCTAGTCTTTGATACGCAACTTACATGTGACTATGCACAACAAGTGCTGAATCTTTCAGATACGCGTTTGGCAATTAACGATATGGTACTGGTTGGTGCAGTGTCGTTACAGTCTTTCACGCAGCCTAATATAAATTTCTCAGTGCATGCAGACTTAATTGACTTAGATAATATTATGCCAGCGCCCACGCAAACTGCTGATGCGTCTGATAGTGATGCTATTGAATTGCCATTGGAACAAATGCGTCAAATGATGGTTGCAGGTGATGTGAGTGTGAATACTCTGCGCACATCTGGGCTTGAATTAAGTGATCTCAAAGCGCTGATTTCCATTCAACAAGGAGTGGCACAAGTCAAAAATCTAGCGTTTAATCTTTATCAGGGCAGTTACTCAGGCATGGCGAAAGTGGATGTTAGTCGGGCGGTGCCGATGTATGCTGCTAAAGGTCAACTGAAAGGCTTAGCAATCGGCGAATTACTCAAAACCCTGTCTGACAACAAGCGATCATTGATAAGAGGTCAATCCGAGCTCGACTTTACTCTGCAGACATTTGGTAAGCAGCGCTCTGGACTGAAAAAAAGCTACAGGGTGAATTCAGTTTTCGCGCAGCCGATGGTGCATTGCAAAATCAAAACTTAGCCAAAAATATCGAATATGTGGTGGCTTTTTTACAAGGACGCTCGCCAAAAGCCAGTGGTAAAGAAATTATTTTTGATAGTTTTTCTGCAAGTGCGGTGATTAATGAGGGAGTTTTATCCAATCAAGATCTGATGCTAGTGGCGCCGTTGATATCAGCTACTGGCAATGGCCAAGTTGATCTTGCCAGCGAACGTATTGCTTATACGTTAAGGATTGGGATGTCCGGAGAAGCGAGTAAAAAACTTCCTATTAGTATCAGCGGACCTTTGACTGATCCGAAATATAATTTCGATATTAAGTCAGTGATGAGTGGTCAGCAAAAACAAAAAATAGAAGAGAAAAAACAACAGATTCAAGACAAGCTGCTAGAAGGAGCCGGTGAAAAATTCGGTGATGATCTTAAAAAACAAATTAAGAAATTTAAATTCTTTTAGTGTGCACATATGGGGATAAAACCAGAGTTATTTGCTGAACGTGTATTGGAATGGGCACAGCATTCTGGTCGGCATCATCTACCATGGCAAAAGCCACGCAGTGCTTACCGTGTTTGGGTGTCTGAAGTTATGCTACAGCAGACTCAGGTAGACACAGTGATTCCTTATTTTGAAAAATTCATGCAGGCTTTTCCTAGTATTACTGCCTTAGCCAGTGCCTCTCAGGATGCTGTGCTGCATCATTGGTCAGGACTGGGGTACTATGCACGCGCACGTAATTTACATAAAG
Organism: uncultured Thiotrichales bacterium; assembly: GCA_964551535.1. Classification (GTDB taxonomy): domain Bacteria; phylum Pseudomonadota; class Gammaproteobacteria; order UBA4575; family UBA4575; genus UBA1858. Next base: position 1,455 of record CAZKDD010000108.1, read on the forward strand.
CCGCACAAATTATTGTTGACAAATATGCGGGGAAATTTCCAATCAACATGGAACAGGTGATGGCTTTGCCTGGTATCGGACGTTCAACTGCAGGCGCAATACTATCACTCAGTTTTAATCAGCGTCATGCCATATTAGATGGCAATGTGAAGCGTGTACTGGCGAGACATACCGGAACCTATGGATGGCCTGGGTCTGCCAAGGTTGAAAAAATACTCTGGCATTATGCACAACAACGTACTCCGGATGTCGATAATGCTGCCTATACGCAAGCTATTATGGATCTGGGGGCAACACTATGCACACGCAGTCAGACGCAGTGTGAGCGATGCCCGGTGCAATATGATTGTTATGCTTATGAAACCTCAGAGCAGTCTAATTTACCCACCAAAAAACCTAAAAAAGATCATCCAGAAAAAGAAGTGGTCATGCTGATAGTCAAGTGCCCAGAACAAGGGCTGCTAATGCAGCGGCGTCCTGATACGGGTATTTGGGGTGGGTTATTGAGTTTCCCTGAATTTGAAAATACTCTCAGTGCCGTAGAATGGTTTCAAGATCAATTTAATCAAGATGGTCAAGACTATCGTGAGCATGAGCAAATTAAACATGTATTCAGTCACTATAGTTTATATATTCGACCTATCTGCGTACAACTAGATGCCCCCTCATACAGGGTAATGGAACCGAAGCAATGGGTCTGGTATAAACATCATCATATTCAGGCTGGTGTTGCCGCACCAGTAAATAAGTTGTTGAAACTATATTCTGAATAACACTCAGTAATGCTGTAATAAAATTATTATTAATTAAGGAGACACCATGACACGTATGGTGCAATGTAGTAAGTTGGGCGTTGAAGGTGAAGGGCTTGATTTTGCTCCCTATCCGGGAGAATTAGGTCAGAGGATCTATGACAACATCTCAAAGCAAGGATGGGAAGCATGGGTAGGTCATCAAACCATGTTGATTAATGAATATCGTTTGACGCCGGTTGATCCGAAAGCTCGCAAATTCCTCGAGGAGGAAATGGAAAAATTTCTTTTCGGTGAGGGTTCCGACGTACCAAAAGATTTTGTAGCGCCCAAAGACTAAACTTGACGCACAGGCGAAGAGTCTGTTTAATATCGCATCTCGCATCAGACGGCAGGACTGTTGTTCACGGTCTGTCGTGTGAGCACACAGGTATACACACTATTTATATGATGCAACTCTCATTTACCACAGAGTGTTGACAGCATCATTCTGAGATACGACCCACTCGGGTCATCTTCGCAGTGTTATGAATTGTGGCCAGATAGCTCAGTTGGTAGAGCAGAGGATTGAAAATCCTCGTGTCGGCGGTTCGATTCCGTCTCTGGCCACCATGCTTATGTCTCTGTTTTTTATCTTCTATCTCCTATCTTCTATCTTAGTCATACTCACTTAGCAGCATCAATTTGTGGGTGAACTTTTATCGCTTGTTGATTATTAATACTCAAACCCGCTGGTGTGATCGAAAGGTGATGCTGCTGTGTATCGATATGATTCAAATGAATCATCAGTTGCTAAGAAAATGGTTCAATATGTGGCTGTGGCTGAAGTAATTGCCTGTTTGGCTTATACCCGCCTTGTTTTTAAATGTTCGCATGGGATGTTTATTTAGCCGAGCACAGACACCCAGTGTTAGGGATGAATGATTCTTCAGTTATCAATGCAAGATCTCTTGATGATGGTAGGTGCGACAATATGACACATTATATGGTGTGTGAATATTTGAAATAATCTTCACTAATAATAACGACATCAAGGATATGATGAATGAATCAATTATTTAAGCAGTGTTCCATCTTTGCAGTTTTTTTAATAATTATTTCCACAAGCTCATTCGCTGACAGTAGTTTACCGACGGATCATGCGCCTATAGCGGTTATGGGAGACCATACTCATAATGCTGGGGAGTGGATGTTTTCATATCGTTATGGGCGCATGGAGATGGATGGCAATCGTGACGGCACCAGTTCAGTGAGTACCAGTGAAATTCATCAAGACTTTATGATTGCACCCTTAGATATGACTATGGAAATGCATATGTTTGGCACCATGTTTGGTGTTAATGACAAGGTCACTCTGATGGCAATGATTCCCTACAAAGAGCTGGAAATGGAAATGCTTACTAGTCCGATGTCCATGGGCATGATGCCTGCCAACCATAAATTCAAAACGCGCTCTAAAGGGTTTGGAGATTTAAAGTTATCAGCATTGTGGAGTCTGATGAGTGATGATTACTCATCGCTACATGCCACCATCGGCATGGGATTTCCCACAGGATCGATTAAAAAGCAAGATGATAATGCCATGGGCGTGCGGGCTAAAATGCCCTATATGATGCAACTTGGTTCCGGTACATATGATCCTATACTGGGGTTAACTTATGTTATGAAAAATGCCAATTGGACCTATGGATTGCAGACGCTAAATACTTTTCGTTTAGGTAAGAATGACCAGGGCTACCAGTTAGGTAATGAATACACAGCGAGCACATGGGCGAGCAAGAACCTAAATCACTCCGTGAGTTTGTCGCTTCGTCTTGATGCTAAAGCATGGGAAGATATTGACGGTGACGATGATGAGCTTAATGTAATGATGGCGCCGACGGCAAGAACAGATTTGCGAGGTGGACAGCGTGTTGACGGATTATTAGGGTTGAACTATCTCCATGGCAGTGGACATCGGTTAGGGGTGGAACTAGGTATACCGTTGCACCAAGATTTAGATGGCCCTCAAATGGAAACCGACTATCGTCTTATGATTGGTTGGCAGTATGCTCTTTAATGTGTGTATTTTAACTTTCGCATAAAGTGTTGCGACATGGTTTGAGTGGCCAGTTAATTTGTGATTATGCTATCGTTGGTGTTACTTATTATTGCAATGCTGTTGGTCACTCATGTCACAACCTCAAAAAAAAATCATTCTCCACATAGGCGGTCATAAAACCGGTTCAACTTCACTACAGTCATGTTTGGCTCAAAACACTGAGCAACTCGAAGAGCAAGGTATATATTATCCTTTGTTTGGGGATGATCAGGCATTTACTTGCTGCGGGCGGGAAAAAATTGTTAATGGTTTGATTTTGCAGAACCAATATTATGTCCCTGAGTTGCTTCAGGCAGCGCTAGAAAAATTTGACAGCATGGACTCTCTTCATACATTAATTTTGTCAGAAGAAAATTTATTTGAAGCTAAACAGCCACCACATGCATTACATCATGAGGCGCTAAATAAACTACAACAATATGATACCTATGTCTTAGTCTGTTTG
>CAZKDD010000109.1:0-4733 GCA_964551535.1 uncultured Thiotrichales bacterium
CCTTTATGTATAATATTAAACAAAAATATCAATGTATAATATTTAATAACTGATTGTCATCCTCATCATGACCAGCAGGCACAGATTCATCAGGTATATTTGGCATCTCAGAGAGCCATTCATTGAGTTCATTCTGCAAGCTTTGAAATTGTTGTTCTTTATCCTTCAATTGCTGCGACAAGACGTCCATTTGTGCTTTTAATTCGCTGATATCTTGTCCTTGGCTTTTAGCTTTGCCGATTTCTTTAGAACGCTGGTTACGTATGCTCTGAAGTTCCTGGGTCTCTACCTGTAATGATTTTCGTAGATTTTCTGTAGCGTTGAATTTAGCGACATCTAATTGATAGCCTTTAAGAAGCAGTTTTTTCGCGACAGTCTCTATGTCACTGCGCAGTGTTTTGGGATCTAACATTATGATTACTTACTTTAATTAAATATGGATTTTGCTATGAATAAACCGGCCCCCGCAGCAATAATACAGAGAACAACGCTCAAAACAATATTCAATAGCATGAGAAAATATTCACCCCCTAGTAAATAAGTCAGACTTTGGCTAGAGAAGCTCGAAAAAGTAGTAAATCCACCAATCAAACCAAACAGCACCGCGGCTCGAATCTCGGCATTCACTTCAAATTGATGAATCAACAGCCATGTGAAAAAACCCATTAACAGTGATCCGATAATGTTCACCGACATGATTCCCAATGGTAGCGGTGAAGTTGACACCTCATCTATTTGCATACTCAATAAATAACGTAAAACAGAACCTGTTCCACCACCCAGAGCGATCCACATTAAACTCATTGTATAACCTCTTTTATTAGCTAAAACACCTACAAGTAAGGTATTCTCATTGCATGTCAAAACAACCTAATATCCAACAGCTATTTAGTGACTGCTTAGCCACCGAAAATATTCTAGACACTGAAGAGACTCTCAAGCCCTACGAGTGTGATGCATTGACAGCATACAAGACTATGCCCATGGCTGTCCTGTTACCAGAGAGTAACGCTCAAGTTATCGCCATCATAAAACGTTGTCATCGTGAACAGATCCCCATTGTGACGCGAGGTGCTGGGACTGGTCTATCAGGTGGTGCAAATCCGATAAAAAATGGAATATTACTGAATTTAGCAAAACTCAACGAGATATATGAAATCAATTCTGAGCAACAATATGCTCGTGTCGGCCCGGGTGTACGTAATATATCCATATCCGAGGCCGCCAATGATTATGATCTCTATTATGCCCCTGATCCTTCATCTCAAATTGCTTGTACCATAGGCGGTAATATTGCAGAGAACTCTGGAGGAGTGCATTGTTTAAAATATGGTCTCACAGTCCACAACATACTAGAAATTACCTATGTTGATTACACTGGCGAGGTTATGGTGGCTGGTAGTCAATGCTATGACTCCCCAGGCTATGATGTGATGGCATTAATGACAGGCTCTGAGGGCATGTTGGGAATCATATTAGAAGCCAAAGTACGCCTGTTACCGAAACCTGATAAAAGTGAACTTATTCTCATCGCATTCAATGATATTCATCACGCTGGTCAAGCCGTGGCTGATATTATTGCCAGCGGAGTGATTCCTGCCGGCCTTGAGATGATGGATCGTTGTGTGATCGAAGCGACTGAAAATTTCTGCCATCCCGGTTATCCAACAGAAGCTGAAGCTATCTTGTTGTGTGAACTAGATGGTTATGGAAACAGTTTAGAAAGAGAAGTTGAAAACGTTATCAGACAATGTGAACAACATCAGGCGAGTTTAATTAAAATTGCCCGTAATGATGAAGAAAAGGAATTATTTTGGCGTGGACGCAAGTCTGCATTCCCTGCTATTGGTCGCTTAGCGCCGGATTATTTATGCATGGACGGCACTATTCCAAGGAAATATTTAGCCGATGTGCTAGAACAAATACACCTCTACTCCGAACAACTCGAGTTAAATGTGGCCAATGTATTTCATGCAGGAGATGGCAATTTACATCCCTTAATAATGTATGATGCAAACATCGAAGGCCAACAACAACGCGCGGAAGAACTGGGAAGTCGGATTCTTCAACTATGCGTCAAAGTTGGAGGAACAATCACCGGTGAGCATGGTGTTGGTGTAGAAAAACTGAATCAGATGTGTGTGCAATTTAATCGTGCAGAACTAGATCAATTTATGCGTTTAAAGCTTGCCTTTGATCAAGACACATTATTTAACCCCGGAAAAGTTATTCCCACTTTACAAAGATGTGCTGAGTTTGGTGCTATGCACATACACAATGGTGAGATGCCTTTCAAAGAATTGCCCCGCTTCTAATACATGCAAGAGAACGATCAGAGTCAATCACTATTGGAGCAAGTTATAAATGCTTCACAGCTTAGACAAGCTATACACATTGTCGGTGGAAATAGTAAACCTTTTTATGGCAATCAGCCCCCATCTAGTCATGATCTTGCAACACTAAGTTGTGCCCAACATGCCGGTATTATTGATTATGAACCGTCAGAACTCTATATCACCGCACGCAGTGGAACACCGTTAAAAGTCATTGAAGAGACATTAGCCGAACAACAGCAAATGCTGCCATTCGAACCTGCATCTTTCAGTCATGGGGCAACGATCGGAGGCACTATTGCCTGCGGGGTATCTGGCCCCAGAAGACCTTTTTCAGGTGCATGCAGAGACAGTATTCTAGGTGTTGATATCATTAATGGTCTCGGCCAGCCTTTGAGTTTTGGTGGACATGTGATGAAGAATGTTGCCGGATATGATGTTTCTCGTGGCATGTGCGGCTCATTAGGAACACTAGGCTTGATCACCCAAGTTAGCGTAAAGGTCATTCCCAAGCCTGATTATGAAACTACTGTAGTGCTAGCAGCAGATTTTGATCATGCACTTAAATGTTTATCTGAACTACGACAATCAACGTTGCCAATGAGTGCAAACTATTTTGAAAATGAACATCTGTATATACGTTTCAATTTAAGCGCCGAGGAGCTTGAACCACTTAATCGTCGTTTCGGTGCGATCATACACGATGACACACAGTTTTGGCATCAAGTAAAAGAGCAGCGCAGACCCTTTTTTTCCCAACAAGAACCTCTATGGCGTTGTAGCCTTCCTATTGGTAGTCCTGCATTAACACTCAGTGGAAACATGGTTGCAGAATGGAATGCGGGTTTACATTGGTACAAAACACAAGACAGTGCTGAACACATTCAACAGCTGTGTCAACACGTGGGTGGTCATGCGCAATTATTCAGCACTAAACCTCATGAAGAATTTTTATCACCCCCCCCTACAGCTATGTTTAATCTACATAAGCGGATTAAAAATGCCTTTGATCCTCATGGCATATTTAATCCAAATCGATTATTCATGGGGCTTTAATCATGCAAACACGTTTACCTAAAGAGCTCCTAGAAACATTTCATGGGCAACGTGCTGATGAAATCTTACGCCGCTGTGTTCACTGTGGCTTTTGTAATGCTACCTGCCCTACTTATCAAATTTCAGGTGATGAATTAGAGGGTCCACGTGGACGCATATACTTGATTAAAGAAATGCTTGAAGGAAAACAAATTTCAGCCAGCACAGAACAACATCTAGATAGTTGTCTAACTTGTCAAAGTTGTGAAACAACCTGTCCATCAGGGGTGGAGTTTGCGGAACTTATCGAAATTGGACGATCTCACATAGATCACTTAGGCCAAAGACAAGCAAGCACTCGCATCAAGCGTTGGATTATGCGTAAAGTATTTACACGACCCAAGCTACTCAAGCCACTTGTTCGACTATCAACTTTAATCGGTATGTACAATTATTCACAGCCAACACAATCATACCGCTCTAGCAAACAAGCTGTTCAACAAACCCCTGGTATTAGCAACCCAAAAGCATCAGCCTTACAAACAAATAAAAGCTATAAAAAAGTGATTCTACTTGATGGCTGTGTTCAATCTGTGACTGCGCCTAGTATTAATGATTCACTCTGTGAGCTACTCAATTGCATACAAATTCAAGCCATTAGACACACACAAGTGTCTTGTTGTGGGGCACTTGATCATCATAACGGTGATGAGCTTGCCGCCTTGTCACACATCAAGCACAACATCGATACCTGGTGGAAAGATATTGAAGATGGCGTGGAAGCTATTGTGATGAGCGCTAGTGGCTGTGGTGTCATGGTTAAAGATTACCAACGTTTATTGGCACATGATTCAAAATATGCAGAAAAAGCCAAAAAGATCTCACAACTGACTCAAGATGCCAGCGAATTTTTTTCACAATATTCGTTTACCCCCAGAGATCAGCCTCAAACTGTGGCCTTCCATGCGCCCTGCACCTTGACCCATGGGCAAAAGATAAATGGCATAGTCGAAACAATACTAAGACAGTCTGGACATCATGTGGTAAATTTTAAAGATAAGCACTTGTGTTGTGGTTCAGCCGGCACTTACTCTCTGCTACACCCTGATACTGCGGCAACCTTACGCACCAACAAGTTACGTAATATTGAGCAACACCAGCCAGATATTATTGCTACTGCAAATATTGGCTGTTTAATGCATCTTCAACAAGGCACTCAAACACCTGTTAAGCATTGGCTAGAGCTTGTCGCTATAAAAGCTACGGTGGAGAAAAACGTATGCAGTCAGATGAAATAATTTTCACTGTTTTTGTCATCTTCAGTGGTGCAGCAATTCTATCCACAGTCGCCTTATATGCACGTCA
>CAZKDD010000110.1:0-4732 GCA_964551535.1 uncultured Thiotrichales bacterium
ATGAGAATGTTCGCTGTGATCCATAGACTGATCAACAGCATGGGAATGCTCGCTATGATTCATAGCGGGAGATGTCAAAGTATCACTCGCCTGCTCGTTATTGTCTGGCGATGAAACAATATGAGTATCGATAATTTCATAACGCCCTTGCTGACCCATACGGATGTGCATATGCATCGCAGTCCCTGGTCTCAAGGCAGAAATATCTACAGATGGATTAACATCAAAATCCATGGTCATGCCCATCATATCCCAAGCTTCGATGTGTTCGTGAGTAACCGTTACCCGTCTTTCTGAAACGGATTGCGCCTTAACAAGGCCCGCCACCCAAACAGATTCAGGCAGCGGATCACTTTGATCAAGACGTTTAAAATCGGAAGTTTTGCTCGATTCGGAGTCGAGTAAAAATTGTGCCGATGAGACCACTTGTTCACCTTCTTCTAACCCGGCAATGATCTCAACATGGCTTGCATCCATTCTCCCTACTTTTACTTGTATAGATTTGAAACGACCCTCACCTAGAGCTAATACCACACGGTCTTGTTCACGCGTCTGAATGAGCGCTTCACGTGGAATCAGCAATAATGGTGTATCGCTCTGAGTATGAATCACCACCTGAGTGAACATATTGGGTAGCAGCTGAAAATCAGCATTGTCCATAATAATACGCAATCTGATAGTGCGTGTTGCACGGTCTAAGGTTGGGTACACATAATTCACCTGACCTTGCCACACGCGACCAGGAAGGTAATCTGCACTCATAGTCACAGCAACCCCTTCTTTGACTAATGAAGCCTGGCGCTCAAATACTTCTGCTTCAACCCAGATTTGATCTAATGCACCGATACTGAATAGCGTGGTCCCCGGTTGCACATAGAATCCTTCTCGGATATTGAGATTGTCGACCACGCCATCTTGTGGAGAATAGAATGTAATGGTTGTCTGAACCGCTTTATGGCGTTTAATTTTTTCGATAAATTGAATTGGAATTTGCAATGCACGTAAACGATCTTCAGCAGCCTTAATCAGGCGTGAATTATTTCTATTGATGGCTAGCAACAATTCTTCTTGAGCATTGACAAGCTCAGGTGAATACAAAGAATATAAGGGTGCGCCTTTTTGCACCGGATCACCCGTAGCCTTAACATACAGTTTATCGACCCAGCCCGCGACACGTGGATGTATATGAATCAACTTGTTCTCATCATACTGAACGTAGCCAACTGTATGAATTTCTTCCTGTAGACGCTGACGTTGAACAACAGCTGTTCTCACACCAATATTATTTACCACCTTAGGATCTATGCTAATAGTTCCTGGTTGCTGTGAGGCTTGAGCTTCTCCATAGACAGGCACTAACTCCATACCCATAGGCGACAATCCAGGTTCATCACGACGATAATTCGGATCCATAGGCGCCACCCAATAAAGCGGCTGCGAAGAATTTTCTTGATGACTCTGGGGGTTGTTTTGCAACACTATGAAAGTGATAACTGAACCAAGGATTAGGCCGATGAATATTGCCAGTCCAGTCATCATAGACAACGATTTTTTATTTATCATGATAGTTTCCTATACTTTAATGCGTGATACGGATTAATGATTGATCATCAATCATTAACTCTTGCTTACGCTGACCGGCATGAAAGTAATCAAGTTGTGCCAGTGTTTTGTATATATCTATGTCAATATTCAATGCTTCTATGCGTGCATTAAGCTCAGCAATGCGCGCCCGCACAGCTTCGGCAAAATCACCATCATCATGTGTGTACGCAGTTAAAGAAGCTTCTGCTTGTTGATGCATTTCTAAAAGCAATCTGGATTCAAACAAAGCTTGTCGCTGTTTTAATCGCTGATAACTAACTACAGATGATTGATAAGCCGCTTTCAATTCGCGTAAAGCTAGGTCTCGTTGCGTCTTAGTGGATTGAAATTCCGCTTTAGCAGACTGAACACGTTTATCTTGTCGATGGGCAGTAAACAAAGGCACATCAAAACTGATACCTAAGGATAGAAAATCCGGTCTATCTTCTCCCGCAGGCGTCTCATCACGATAGGCATAGCTGGCATTTAATCCCCACTGAGGACGATAACTTTGCTCAGCAATACGAATATCGATATCAGACACATGAATTTTTTGATCAATATTTAAAATTAACGGATGACTAATCAAAATATCAGTGAGTGCTAACGTATCCTGTGAAAAATCATTATGTAAGGCTTTGTGTAGATGAGGATAGAGTTCATCTACATCGATATCATCACTTGCCAAGCTAACATTTAAATCATCCAACCATTGGCCAAGAGCGGCTAAATTCTCATCACGCTGTTGTTTTAATAAAGTCAGGCGATCATCTAATTGCGTGAGTTCCAGTTGCGCTCGAATGAGATCTTGTTGACGCGTTCGACCGGCTGCACTGGTGTAACTAGACTCTGCTACGTCAACCAGATATTCAAAGAGATTACGATCATTCTCTATCAAGAGTATGGTTTGCTGATATCGAAAAGCCTCCAACCACAAATGCGCCACAGACACGGCCACCTGAGCTTGTCGATCGGCACGCATCAATGGATGCATGGCACTCATGTTCGCTAATTTGTCTCTCTTTAATAAGAGAGTATCTCCACGTGGAAAAATCTGACTCACACCGACCTTAAGCTGAGTCATATTTTGTTCAGAAAAGTCGAAACTGTCTGAAGGAAGATTCACTAGGCCAATATTGACTACCGGATCTGGCAAAGAACCTGCATCCACACTCAGTGCTTGTTGACTCATTTGTTGGTGGACACTGCCCTGCAACCAGGGATCATTAAGTTGGGCTTGTTGAACCGCTTGTTGCAAAGTGTAATCCATAGCATGTGTCACTTGCACAAGCATACTGATAGACAGTAAGCCAGCTGAACACCACCTAAGTTGGGTTTTAAGTAAACAAGCCCATCGATCATATTGAGCTCTCATAATTTTTCTCCTTGCTACCAGGGGGCATGAAATATTTTTAAGCAATCAATATTCAACACCCACCTGATGTAATTAATACTTCGTGACCTTCACAAATTTGGATAGCCAAGACAACACAATTTCAGATTACATCTCAAAACAAAGTGGTTGTCAGGTAACGACACTGGCCAGTATGAAGTCAGCACTCAAATAACAAATACATAGTGCGTATCAGTCATATTAGGCGGCAATTGGAGGACGATATAGGTAGGTAATGGGGTTTGCCAATTTTATGGGCAAGATATCACTATGTGTATTAGATAGACTAAGCGGCATAGATAAATTGTATACAGTAACAATAGCTGAAGCCGTGACACAATTCATCATGGAGCAATCTTCACCGCAACAAGTTTTGTATGAATAATCTGTGGATGACTCATGCTCAACTCCCATGTTAGCCATGTTTTGGCAATGATTTTCAGCTGAAAAATTATTGGTTGGAAGCTGCTGGTAAGATAACGCCTGATTGGGTGACAGTTGATTCACGTCAAGCATGCTAGAGGCGTGCACACTGACACTCATGAATTGCGCCACAAAAGTCAGCATTGTTATGAATACCAGTGTTCGATGGTGTTTTCTTTTTAATAGTATAGTCATAGAAATAATGATTTATTCTAATGATTGAATAGGTTATGCATTATTATAGAAGCATACTTGTACTTTATACTGGCTAAGATAACGAGTACACACAAAAAGTTCAATGAAATTCTAAGCGCTGGTTGATCACAACTAATACCGTAATTGTATCTCCTGAGTATAGATACTTATTGGTGTTTACTTAAATGATTAGTTTGTTCATGGAGCAGTATATGCTATTCAAGATTAATTCTCTTAATCCCACCAGATTAGGTCACCAGCTCATAACCACACTACCAGATAGCACGTGATTGAGATGATTCTCGCCGCCTTTACGGTTAATATGATTATTTACATAACCAAACTCAAACCGATAGTTTTGGCTAATCTCAACATTTACACCCAAAAATAATCGATTTTGGTTATAACCATCGCTTTGGCCCCAGTCCGCATCATTGAGATTAATAAACAGTTCATTAGCAATTACAGTAGATAGTGAGGATTCACTATACGGTTTCGACCAGCGAAAAAATTGACGTAAGCGCACACCGACATCATTATCCTCATCTCGAAAACGCTGTTCGAGTCGTGTTCTTGCCGATAATTGACCACCCGCTAGTTCACCTACACGATAAAGTGCCTGTTGCCAAACTCTATCTTCTTCAATATTAGGATCTGCCGCATGCCCGGTGACACGTGCATAACCCAGCCACCAAGAAGTGTTGAGCATGGCTTGCCAACCTAAGGCTGGCCGGATGATACTGGTATTCAATTCACTTACATCATCACCAAAACGTGCGTGACCATCAAACCAAAATAATAATCTAGAATCACTCATCGGTCCGGATGCAGCAAAAGATGTCCAGAGCTGTGTGTCAGTGGTCGCGGCATGAACAGAGGCTAAAAAACCACTTGTGATAAGCAACGAAATAAACCGAACTGTCCTTATAATTTTTTTCATATATATAAACACCGATTAAAATATAGTTACCACACTCAAATCCTTAAGCATAAGCATTCACATAAGGGTCGATCATAGTCTTTAAAGTCTTTGGGTCATCGACGTATTGTGTTGAAATGAAAATCAAGGGGAGCTGAGCATCAGTGCAAGCCTCTTTCAGCAAACTTAATTGTTCCTGAGTATAGATAGGATGTGAG
>CAZKDD010000111.1:0-4725 GCA_964551535.1 uncultured Thiotrichales bacterium
AACGCGTGCGTCTTTATTGGGATGAGATAGTGTCACTGGTTCAAAACCCTTATCCGGTAAAACACGGTAATAGCTATCTAAGCACTGCGGCGATTGAATCGAACATGTCGGAAGCACAATATAAGGAAAAATTTTCTCAAGTTAAACATTTCATCAACTCAGGTGACTGCTATCAAATTAATCTTGCTCAAAGATTTAAAGTGCCTGTGTCTGGCAACCCTTGGGATGGTTATAAACAACTGAGGACAATCAATCCTTCACCATATAGTGCCTTCATTAATACCCCTAAACATACCGTGTTGAGTGTTTCACCAGAGAGATTCATTAAGATTGAAGATGGGGTTGCAGAGACTAAGCCCATTAAGGGAACTCGGCCCAAACTGGATGATGCTGCGCAAGATAAAAAAATGTTGTTAGATTTGTTAAATAGTGAAAAAGATCGCGCTGAAAATGTCATGATTGTTGATCTGTTGCGCAATGATTTCAGCAAATCTTGTCAGGCGAATAGTGTCAAGGTTACAAAGTTATTTGAAATTGAGTCTTTCCCCACTGTGCATCATCTCGTTAGTACAATAACCGGTAAATTACCGCAAACAGTATCTGCTATTCAGTTATTGCGTGAATGTTTTCCTGGTGGTTCTATCACAGGTGCACCAAAAATCCGTGCGATGGAAATCATTGAACAACTTGAACCTCATCGTAGAGGTTTATATTGTGGTTCCATTGGATATTTAGGTTTTAATGGCCGCATGGATACAAATATTGCCATACGTACATTAGTTCAAAAAGATAACCATGCTTATTTTTATGCCGGTGGTGGTTTGGTATGGGATTCACAAGTGGAGGCTGAATATCAAGAGACGTTTGATAAAGCGGCAGCTATGTTTAAGTTGTTTGATCAGTAGATGGTAATTGTTAAGTTAGGCGGCAGCCTTATAGATTCAGAATATCTTGCATGTTGGTTGGATCAACTGGCTACCCTGAAAACACAAAAAATCTGTATCGTTCCAGGAGGTGGCCCGTTCGCTGATTTGGTACGCATGATTGATGATAAATATCATTTAGATCATAAAAATGCTCACGCAATGGCAATTTTAGCCATGCAACAATACGCGCTATTATTGGCCGATAAAAATCTTTCCTACCAATGCATAAGCAGTATCCAATCTTTATTGAAAAAACCGCAGGGTCATTATATTTGGTTGCCTTATGACTCAGTGATGGAAGATTGCACAATACCCAATAGCTGGGAAGTTACTTCTGACTCCTTGGCTGCTTGGTTGGCATGTCAATGTGAAGCTGAGCATTTATGTCTAATCAAATCACAGGACGTGGATGTGCATCTTTATCAGGCAGACACTCATGGCTCTCTACTTGATCAATACTTTCCGCAAATGACACATGACTATCGAGGTCAAGTATCCATCTATGGTGCTTCACAGATCGAGCAGTTGATAAAAGCAGTCAGTAATGGATGAAATCATGAATACTTCCAGCGTGGACTGTAAACACAATGCTCATCCATTTGCCTTGCTCGATCCAAGTTTTATTCTAGATGCAATTGAGAGTGCGGGTTATCAAGTTGATGGTAGAGTGACGGCTTTGAATAGTTATGAAAATCGTGTCTATCAAATTGGAATTGAGGATCAACCGCCCATCATAGCTAAATTTTATCGTCCAAATCGATGGTCACGTGCGCAAATTCTAGAAGAACATGAATTTACTCAAGAATTAGTGGCTGCTGATTTACCGATCGTCAGCACATTGAAAAATCAACCTGAAAGCCTTCATTCGTATCAAGATTTTCTTTTTTCATTATATCCACGTAAGGGAGGTAGAGCGCCAGAATTAGATAATTTTGATAATTTATTTATATTAGGTCGCTTCTTAGGACGACTCCATAGTGTAGGGGCCACTAGTGATTTTAAGTATCGTCCTACAATCACCAGTCAGTCTTTTGGACATGAGAGTGTGCAATTCATTTCTGAAAGATTCATTCCTAAGGATTTGAAAATTGCCTACGACACATTAACGGCCGATTTGTTAGCGACTATAGATCGACAATTAGATGAATGTGGACCTTATAAAAATATCCGTGTTCATGGCGATTGCCATATCGGAAACATTCTATGGCGTGATGATATTCCTCACTTTATTGATTTTGATGATTCTAGAATGGCGCCCGCGATACAAGACATATGGATGTTGTTATCAGGAACTAAGTCAGAACAGCAACAACAACTTTTAGAGGTGCTAGAGGGTTATCAAGAGTTTGCACAATTTAATAGTGAAGAACTTAAGTTAATTGAGATTCTTCGCACATTACGCATGTTATATTTTTCGTCATGGTTAGCTAGACGTTGGGATGATCCGGCCTTTCCTATGGGTTTCCCATGGTTTAATACGGTGCATTATTGGGAACAGCATATTCTTAGCCTAAGGGAGCAATTGTTTGCGCTATCTGAACCTCCGTTGAGTATAGATCCCTACAACGCTGAGTTAGCGGATTAAAGACTTTGGTAAATATCACTGAATCCAGTTAGGTATTCACCAACAATAGTTGCTAGATGCAGCGCCATCATGAGAATTCTTTCCCATTTGATCAATGCTTAAATAGCCACACTTGGCCAGTTCCTTTAACCATGATGGTCTGACATGCTCTTAGCGATGAATCATCATGACTGCATAACTGAAAAATATGCGTGCTATCAGGCGGCTCATAGTGTGTTTCACCAAATCCATTGAAGATGATTTCATGTGTGAACATTGGGCTTGAAGAGACAATATTTCACGTTGACCAAATTCATTTATTGCTTCGACCTTTTCGTCAGCATCAAAGTCTGCCCAGAAAATTCATGCAGTAGTGTTGACGATATCTCATAAGCAGATGAAATGTTTATTACATAATAGTTATATCATGGATATTGAGGCAATCGCTTTAACCATAGTCGGTCTCTTTTGTTTAGGTTTGTATAGGGTAAAGGCCTTGACACCGCTTGATAGTACCTATTTGTACATATTTCGAACAATCATCATGAACTTTTATGTACAACAAAGTGGTAAAATGTGTGAACAATGAAATTTGAAGTCAACACACCCAGCACACATGCATTACAAAATTAAAAAAGGATTCGATCTGCCGATCACAGGTAAGCCTGCGCAAATCATCGATGGATGTCCTGAAATTACCAGAGTCGCCATTCTTGGGCGTGAACATGTTGGCATGAAGCCCACCATGCTCGTGCAAGAAGGGGACAGGGTTAAGCTTGGCCAGCCTTTATTTGCTGACAAAAAAAATCCACGCGTACAATATGTTGCACCTGGTGCAGGTACCGTCGAGGCAATCCATAGAGGGGCTAGACGTGTTTTCCAGTCACTAGTCATACGTCTTGAGGGAGATGAACAAGTGTCATTTCCATACGCTAAAGATGCTGCTGAATTAATAGCACTCACACGTGATGATTGTGTCGATACACTATTGCAGTCAGGTCTATGGACAGCTTTTCGTACACGGCCCTATAGCAAGTCACCGAATCCTACTGTTACACCTCATTCGATCTTCGTGACAGCGATGGATACACGCCCACTTGCAGCCGATCCAGCCGTCATTATCGCTGAGTACACACAGGCATTTAAAGATGGCCTATCGATTTTAAGTAAGTTGACTGACACCAAAGTGTATCTGTGTCATTCAAACAAAGAAGTGTCTCAACTTGCAGATGGTGTACAGGTATTAGCCGCTGAATTTGAAGGTCCTCATCCGGCGGGCAACCCTGGCACTCACATACATTTCATAGATCCAGTGGATGCCAATAAAGAAGTTTGGCACGTGAACTATCAAGATGTGATTGCGATAGGAAAATTATTTACCAGTGGTCATATTTGGACTGAGCGTATCATTGCTTTAGCTGGACCAACAGTGAAAAATCCTCGATTAGTTCGCGTGCGTTTGGGTGCAAATACCAATGACATTGTAGAGGGCGAGCTCAAGCAGAGTGATTGTAGAATCATCTCAGGATCAGTGTTTGCTGGTTGGCGAGCAGTCAATTGGGCAAGTTACTTGGGGCGCTACAATCTCCAGTTGACGGTCATACCTGAAGGGGGTGAAAGAGAATTTTTGGGCTGGCTAGTGCCAGGTATGAAAAAGTTTTCAAAGACTAATGCATTAATATCGAGCTTTATGCGTAACACACTTAAATTTGATATGACGACGACTAAAAACGGTAGCCCTCGCGCTATGGTCCCCATCGGTGTTTATGAAACGGTCATGCCCTTAGATATTCTTCCGACTCAGCTATTGCGTGCCTTAATTACTAAAGATACTGATCTCGCTCAGGCATTGGGAGTGTTAGAACTAGACGAGGAAGACTTATCTCTGTGTACATTCGTTTGTCCTAGTAAATATGAATTTGGACCATTGCTCAGAGATAACCTGACACAAATTGAGAGGGAAGGGTAATGTCCAGAACGAGAAGATTTTTAGACAATATCCATCCGCACTTTGCCAAAGGCGGACGTTTGCAGCGTTATTATCCCCTCTATGAAATGGTGGATACATTTCTTTATAGCCCACCTGATGTGACACCACACGCACCGCATGTGCGCGATGCCATCGATATGAAACGTGTCATGATCTATGTGGTGATTGCCACCATGCCATGCATATTGGTGGGTCTGTGGAATATAGGCTATCAGGCTAATACGGCAATGTTGGATTTAGGGATA
>CAZKDD010000112.1:0-2920 GCA_964551535.1 uncultured Thiotrichales bacterium
TTTTATTCACTTTTATTTTAAATCTCTCAGACTTTTTAGAAAGAAAAAATATGAACCATCATCACTGACAACCCACTAAAACTATACCTGTTCACAACTAAGCTTAAGTTTGGTGTTTGATGAAAATTATTGACCTGATAATACGTATTCTTTTATCTGCCATATTTATCATTGCAGGCATTGGAAAAATTGGGGCATATGAGCAAACCCAAGTTTATATGGAAACGTTTGCCCTTCCCGCATGGCTGTTATTTCCAACTATCATATTCGAAATCACTGCCGGCATTTTACTGCTCATCGGATGTGCTACTCGTCCGGTAGCCGTGTGTCTAGCTTTTTTCTCACTATTATCCGCCTTAATCTTTCATAGCAACTTCTCAGACTCAATCCAAGCCATCATGTTTTTAAAAAATTGTGCCATTGCCGGCGGTTTATTATTACTTGCTAAACATGGCAGTGGCAGCTTTGCATTAGACACACGCCAGTAAATTTAATTAAGCCAACTTAAAAACCCATCTCAATTTTTCAGTGAGTAAGCACCCCTTCGCTCACGCGGTTTTCTTGATAATTATCATATGTAGGAACCATCAAATAAAATATAATGATAAGCATTCTCATTTAGCCCGCCTAGGGCTGTCGCACGATGAACTCACCTTAAAAAGGGCCAATCATGATAAATCCCCGCCTGTTACTCATCTTAATGAGCTTCTATAGTCATTCTCTGCCAGCCACAAATGGTATGAATATGATTGGTTTTGGCGCTCGCTCAATCGCAATGGGAGGTGCCGTTGAGAGTGTTACCAATGATAATGAAAGCATGATGATCAATCCTGCAGGATTAGCTGCCCTATCGTCGTCACAGTTAAGTTTCAGCTTGAGTTCATTTTATCCTAAGGTTTCGCATTCAGATGCACTGGGTAATGAAGTAAATGAAACCAGCCAACGCCCACCACTACCGCTATTTAGCATAAGTCGGCCCGCTGGCCATTGGGTTACAGGCCTAGGCTTATTTATTCAAGGTGGAACAGGTGCGGAATATGAACATCTGACTACACCATTTACTGCCCAAAAAACTGCAGGACTTCTGCCTGACCCTGTGGGCACCATCCCCAATCAAGACAAACACGACAGTCGTTTGATGCATTTAAAGTTAACCCCAACTATCGCTTACAAATTTTCATCGCAATTACGTTTAGGTGCATCACTTAATTTGAGTCATGCACGAGCTAAAATGTCGTTATTTCCAGAAACATCTGTCGCATTTGATGGTAACAGTAGTGGCAGCTTTGGAGATTCACCAAACGACATATTATTTAGTGGATTGGATCTTGATAATCTTTCAGCTAACGGTGTGGGCTACAGTATTGGCATGCAATACCAAGTTAATGCATGGCATTTTGGAGCCAGTTATACCAGTCAAACCAAACTAAATTTTAATCATGGCGATGCTGAGTTAAACATGTCCGCCATGGGATTAGGCAAAGTCGATTACGATGCAAAACTAAGAGGATTATCGTGGCCTGAAGAGTTTGCTGTCGGCATAGGAGTTCAAATCCAGCCCAACTTACTGCTTACCACTGATATTGCCTGGATTAATTGGTCCAGTGCCATCAGCTCTCTCGATATCCACTTTAACGATACCGATCATCCCATGGCACCAGAAGCAAGCACCATGACTATGCCGATGAATTGGGATGATCAAATGGTATGGAAAATTGGCATGGAATATACCCGTTTTGATAATTGGACTTTACGTTTTGGCTACAATCATGCTGATACACCCATGAATAGTGACTATCTGCGCCCAATCTTTCCGGTGATTAGTGAAACACACTATACTCTTGGCGTAACACACCATGTTCGAAATTTAGATTTAAGCTTGGGTTTTGAGTATGTCCCTAAAACTAAAATGACGAACAACAATATCGACCCAAGCGCTAATCTTTTTAGCCCAGGATCCACCGAGTCACTGTCGAATAAGATTATAACGGCAAGCCTGTCTTATCATTTTTAAAAATTTGAGAGCCAATCTCAGAGGTCAACAACCAGTGACTTTTGATAGTGAATTTTTATTTATACATCTGACTCTGTTCATCGCTGGCAATCCCACAAATTTAAATAAACCCTCAATATCTAAAATCGATAATTTTTTATGGTGCCATCTTATAAAATCAAAGTTATGAAACTGCCTAAGCAGCCGTGACAATGTCTCAGGTGTGATTGCGAGTTGATTAGCCAATACCGACAAGCTTATAGGAAAATTTAGATCTTGTCGGAGTTGAGTGAGTTGTAAATCATATAAATATACAGCCAAGCGTTGGCCTGCCTTGTTCATACTCAATTGGGTAATGCGCTCCCTAGAATAACTTAGCTGCTCTGCTACCCAAGCAATCAATGAGCGACTCAGCATTGGTCTTTGCTCACAAAGACACAACAAATGCTTAACCTGCAAACCATGCAACTCCATCTTGGTAACGGCTCGTGCATTGACCGAATATCTAGAAGAGTCAAAAAAATACAAGGATCGAGCAGTAATTGATCGGTCTCTCTGGTGAGATGGATAATCTCATTTCCGGTGGGAGAATAATGAAACATATTCACCCTACCTGAGACAATAAAATAATAATGACTCACGCAATCATGTTCACTAAAAATCAATTGATCAGTGGGAATTGTTTTGGGCACAGAACCCTGCATAAGATAGTTGATATCGTCATTACTCAATCCATTAAAAACCGAGCATTTTTGCATCTGTGACCCAATATTATTTTGATTCACATGCTGACTTTTACAATTACGCAAAATCACTTATAAAAAACAAGCTTTATTATGTTAATTTAAATATTGCACTATTTGATTATAGTGTATCATAATAATTTACATATTAAGAATAATAATTATTATCATTGACAAACGATCA
>CAZKDD010000112.1:3020-4712 GCA_964551535.1 uncultured Thiotrichales bacterium
GGAGAAATTAACACACACATGGAAGATTATTTACTCATCGCACTTCATTTAATGTGCGCTACGATATTTATCGGTATAGTCGCTTTTGAAGTGCTGATTTTAGAGGGGATTCGCCCATACTTACCCGCTCAATACATGCAACGCGTTGAAACGGGGATACATACACGCGCGAAAAAAATCATGCCTTGGGTGGTCGCCCTGTTATATGTCACAGGCTTCACCATGGCGATACATCATTTTAAACAACTCGACTGGGCACCATTTGAATCCAGTTTTGGAATCATCTTGAGTGTCAAAATCTTATTTGTGACGAGCGTATTAATACACTTTGTTTTAGCAATGAAACATTCTATCTGTGGCACCATGTCATCGAATCGATTTCGTTACACTCACTTGAGTGTTTTTTTACATATGATTGTGATCGTATTACTCGCCAAAGGCATGTATCACATTAGCTGGTGACTATGACTTGTGTAATAAGCATGGTTCATAGATTCTTAGTCAGCATTGGACGTTCCGCCAAAATCTCTACCGTCTCTTGATTACTAATAAAATTTTGCCGCACACCAACTACGATCATTTTCGCATCGACATCATCGATCAAAATAGCCACTGCAATTTGATTGTCGCGATAGTCATAATGTCGTGTAATTTCACGCCCATCTGAATCTCTCACTTTTTCACTGTACTGAGTGTGGTCCCAAGCGCAACAAACCGCCACAGAATGTATCTCCTTATCAGCATAACGCTCTTTGACCAAATTTAGCGCCTTATCTCTCAATATTTCTTTATCCTCGCCTTGATAAGCATCGCTAGGCATTCTTTGATCTTCAATTAATGCACGCGCATGCTCAGCAATGAGTTGCATTAACGTTTGATTAGCTCGATCCAACTTGGCTTGTTGTTCACTCAAGGGCTGACTTGCTTGTTCAGGGTAACCACGAAAAGCTAAATCAATGTTAGTTTGAATTTGCGTGATAGCATCAAAACTACGGCGCTCTGGGTAGCGCGCGCGATTGGTTAAAATAGACTCTGCTATGCGGTTAGCATCAATGTCATTCGTCATAGGTGTGAGGGTAAATCGCATAGCAACAAGATTATGGTCAATTACTGCAGCCAGCACCCGTATAGACTCAGGGCTCTCGTTTTTCAATGCAGTTGAGACCTCATCAAAAGCCCGCATTAAATCCGTCCAGTCCTTACTATACTTTTCGCTACGCTGAAATAATGGCTGATACTGCCTCGACCATTGTTGTATCTCAGAGCGATAACGCGGCATCTGATCTAAGCCTAACTTATGACGCTGCAACACCACTCCATTGATCTTATTCTCAATCAACCAAGCTTCAGTCGACTTCGGTCTGAACTGATCCAGTGCCACGATTTCACGGCTGGCCAATACTGCATCTTTGAGAGCAAGCACATAATTCACGGCGGCTTGCAGATGCTGTTCAAACTCAGGGAAATCTGACGTATTGTTGGCGCTTAATCCTTGTTCAGTTTTTGCCGCTTCTTTATGACGAATGTCCAAAATACGTTGCTTGGCAACCTCCACACGCTGATACACTTCGGCCACTTGTGCATATTCACGTGAGGCGCCGGATTTCTCTAAATCCTGAATGACACTATTGAGTCGTTGCTGAATGAATGCAAATTGCTGATCTTGCCCTACACCAGGCATGTTGATTCCGA
>CAZKDD010000113.1:0-4688 GCA_964551535.1 uncultured Thiotrichales bacterium
AATTACGTTGTTGGGTGACGAGATGGGGGTTAACAAATAAGCGCTCTTCAAGCTGTAAATAGGTGATCAAATCTAACCAATACTGGACAGTATGATCATGTTTGAATACGCTGGATTGTTGCTGAACATATTCTTCTAGCGACTTAATCAGACAACGTTGGCGTGCCTCATGAGTAAACCCCAGTGGCTCTAAGTGCGCCTGCATCTGCTTGGCTAGAGCGGAAGTTTCACCCTTTGCTAACTGCGCACTGAGACATTCGTATAAGTCTTTTTGTGCATTTTGATAGGCAGCGTAACACTCTTTATGTAGGGCATAAAAAAAGCCCGCAGACTTTCCACAAAGTACACAGGCTCCCATATTTAACTCATTGTTAGCTTATTCTTCGTCGAGTCCTTCATAAAGGGACTCTTCTTCTGGTGGAGCACCATCGTGAACAAGAAAATTGCGTCGATCTAAATAAGCGTCACGAATGAAGCTGTATTTATCTGTAGCAATCTCATCGACGGTCTTTTCTAATGACAGTAGCTCAGCGCGCACACTAACAACATCGACAGCCATTAGGTACATGCGATCAGATTTTTCCATGTCAATATGATTAATAGGATTCAACAGGAAGTTATCCACTGGCACACTGGTGCTATCACGTAATGTCGACGGGCCAAAAAACGGCAACATTAAGTATGGACCCGAATCTACACCCCATGCAGCTAGGGTTTGGCCGAAGTCTTCATTATGTTTTTGCATGCCCATCTCACTGGCAACATCAAACAAACCCAATAAACCCAGTGTAGTGTTGAATAACACACGACCAACATCAGACACAGCATCAACTACTTTACCTTGTAAGAGATTATTGATAGCGACACTGACGTCATTAATATTGGAGAAGAAATTGCGAACACCTGTTTCGACAAAGTCTGGGGCTACAGCTTGAGAACCTTTTGCAGCTGGCTTCAATAAGGCTTGATCCAGAGTATCGTTAAAGCCGTATACAGTGCGGTTGAAACCTTGCCAAGGATCGCGCTCGTTTTCCACGTACTCTGTACTGGCACAACCGGTCATCACGAGAGTAAAAATCACTCCTAACATGCTGATGAATTGAATTATTGGTTGCTTATTCACAAACTCTCCTTAAGTCCCTAATTAAGTTATCTGTCTGATAGTTTTACTTGTTGAATTCGTTTTAAGTTTAATTCTAGTTATAAAGCTTTATAAAGCTGCTTAGCTCATCTTGTCACTGGGTCTCTATGAGCTAATCTCCTAGACCAATCTATTAAATCTGTCTGGTAGATCTGTCTCTTTGGCCCTCTTACAGACCAGTCTCATAGACTACTTGTGTTCCACTGCCACAAGACCCTGTTTGTTGGCTCGCTAGTCTTTCCCCGCTTGTATGCGTAATCGCAAAGCATTGAGCTTGATGAAGCCTTCTGCATCTTTCTGATCATAGGCGCCTTGATCATCTTCAAAAGTAGCGATTTCCTCACTAAACAAGCTGTGGGTCTTGGACTGGCGTCCCGTAACCGTAATGTTACCCTTGTAGAGGTCTAAACGCACCTCTCCCGTGACATTTTTTTGCGTTTGATCGATGAGTGACTGCATTGCTAGTCTCTCAGGACTCCACCAATAACCGTTGTACACCAGTTTTGCATAGCGTGGCATCAATTCATCTTTGAGATGTGTCAATTCGCGATCTAAACAGATGGATTCTAAGGCGCGATGTGCACGCAACATGACAGTGCCCCCCGGAGTTTCATAACAACCGCGAGATTTCATGCCCACATAACGATTTTCAACGATATCTAGACGCCCAATACCATGACGACCGGCGATTTCGTTCAACTTAGTTAACATTTCAGCGGGAGACAAGGTTTCACCATTAAGACTAACCGGATCACCTTGTTCATACCCTATGACTAGGGTTTCAACTTCATCTGGCGCTTGTTGGGGGGATACCGTCCAACGCCACATATCCGCTTGTGGCTGTACCCATGGGTCTTCTAACTCGCCACCTTCGTAAGAAATATGCAGTAAATTGGCGTCCATTGAATAAGGCGAGCCCCCTTTACGTTTCTGTTCCACTGGGATGCCGTGTTTTTCTGCATAGGCCAGCAAACTCTCACGCGAATTTAAATCCCACTCACGCCATGGCGCAATAATCTTAATATCAGGATTGAGCGCATAAGCTCCCAATTCAAAGCGCACCTGATCATTGCCCTTGCCAGTAGCACCATGTGCGATCGCATCCGCACCCGTAGCTTGTGCAATCTCGATCAATCGTTTAGCAATCAGTGGACGCGCAATAGAGGTGCCGAGTAAGTACTCACCCTCATAGACCGTGTTGGCACGAAACATTGGGTAGACGAAATCACGCACAAATTCCTCACGCAGATCTTCAATAAATACTTCTTTCACGCCTAGTTGTTGAGCTTTAGCACGCGCAGGTTCAACTTCTTCACCCTGGCCCAAATCGGCGGTGAATGTGACCACCTCACATTGATATTGTTCTTCTAACCAACGCAGAATGATGGAAGTATCTAGACCTCCAGAATAGGCGAGTACCACTTTTCGTATATCTGACATGATGAATATTGTTCTTGTTTGTGTATGAGTGTGTGTTCTATTGGGTATCTATTATATAGTATCTGGTAATTGTCCATGTGATTTTACTAACTCAAAAAGCCAATTTATATATGTCTATGCAACACAGCCTGATTAATCAGCAAGCCAACTATATTCCATTAGGTAACCGTTTTCGTGGCTTTTGCCCCGTTGTTGTAGACCTTGAAACCGGCGGCTTCAATGCCGAGACCGATGCGTTATTAGAAATCGCTGCGGTAATACTCGGCATCGACGATCAGGGACATTTGCACTGCAAGGAGACTTTCAGTGTGCATGTGCAGCCATTTGAGGGCGCAAATTTGGAACCTGCCTCTCTGGAAATCAACGGCATCGACCCTTTTCATCCCTTACGTATTGCTCAACCCGAGGAAGTGGCACTACGCAGCCTGTTCAAGGAAGTAAGACGCGTGTGTAAAGAAAATCTGTGCAAACGCGCCATTTTAGTCGGCCACAACGCCCACTTTGACCTCAATTTCTTACATACTTCAGCTCGCCGAGCCGCCGTTAAAAATAACCCCTTCCACCCATTCAGTTGTTTTGACACAGTGACTTTGGGGGCGATGGCTCATGGCCAAACGGTGCTTTCACGCGTCGCTGAATTAGCTGGTCTCGAATGGCAAAACGACCAAGCTCATTCAGCGTTATATGATGCTTCTATGACCGCTGAAGTATTTTGCAAAGTCCTCAATACTTGGAACCAGGAGGTCAATCCTTTCATTCCCAAGTGTAACCCGAATGTCCTAACGGCCGACCAGATAGAAGACGAAGCCAGCTGAACACTTGCTATGATTAAGCGCCAACGGCCTCTTTAATCATGGTTTGTAGTTCACCTTTTTCCGCCATTTCCAGAGTGATATCACAACCACCAATGAGCTCACCCTTGATGTATAACTGGGGGAACGTTGGCCAATCTGCGTAACGTGGAAGATTCTGGAAAATCTCTGGATCCATCAATATGTTGACATAAGCGAACTCATGACCGCATTGCTTGAGCGCTTCAGCCGCACGCATGGAAAAACCACACTGTGGCATTTGAGGGGTACCTTTCATGTAAATAATGACCGGATTACTCTCTACCTGTTCTTTAATTCTGTCTAATACGTCCATAACACGTCCTTCACTTAGCTTAATACGAAATTTAGGCCATTCTAACGTTTAATCTCAGCGCATACATATCTAAGGTGAGGGAGACGACACACCATCAACATGGGTCTGCAGCCACATTTCCAATAATGCCATATGCCAGACCTTACTCCCTTGCAAACGAGTGTGATGCTGATCGGGTTCACGGAGTAAACGCTGCACATAATCGCGCGCAAACACTCCGCGTTCTCGACAGGCGCGAGAATTGAGAACATCTTTCACCATATTGAGAAAATCTCCACGCACATATTTTAGTGCCGGCATCGGAAAATATCCTTTAGGGCGATCAATCACCGTATCTGGGACTAATCCGCGGCTAATTTCCTTGAGCACATGCTTGCCACCTGAAGCAAGTTTCATTTCGGGCGGCATGGTCATTGCTAACTCCACCAACTCATGATCCAAAAATGGGACACGTGCCTCTAACCCCCAAGCCATAGTCATGCTGTCAACGCGCTTAACTGGATCATCGACAATTAAAGTGGTGACATCAAAATGTAGTACTGAATCTATGTATGTATCCGCCTGACACTGTTCCAAAGCCTGTTTGACTAAGGCGCTGGTGTAATCTTGTTGCACATATTGGCGATTAACTGTGTGCGCGTATTGTGCAAAATCACGATCAAAGTAATAAGGGGCGAAACGCTGTAATGCATCTCCGTCAGCACCATGCATTTGTGGGTACCAGAAATAACCCGCAAATAATTCATCAGCGCCCTGCCCGGACTGCACGACTTTGATATCTTGACTGACTTGTTCGGCTAGCAAATAGAAAGCCACGGCATCCTGAGCTACCATCGGTTCGGGCATATGCATGATCGCCTCAGGCAAACGCTGTAAGACTTGATCATTGTGTATATGAAAGCGCTGATGATCGGTGGCAAATTTTTCCGTATCAACCTCAACGAGGTTTTCATTAAGGTTC
>CAZKDD010000114.1:0-4671 GCA_964551535.1 uncultured Thiotrichales bacterium
GTTTTACCCCTACCAACTGAACCCCAGATATAGAGCCCTCTAATGGCCTGTGGTGGCTGACTAGATGATTTGAATAGGCGAGATAGGGAAGATAAAAAACTACGCTGAGTGTTGTTTTGTCGCGTTATAAAGCGTCGTTCCAGAGATTCTAGCTGTTGAATCACATACTTTTGTCCAGCATCTGGTCTTAACTGCTTGGTTTTAATGGCTTTATTGTATTCAGTCTGGGGCATGTTTTGAAATTATTATTAGTATGGTTCTATCAGCGATGCAGGTTTTCGTTGTGGTTGGTGACACTTTAATGCTTGTGCGCACTATTATGGAGCAATGTGTCACCATATCTGGCATTTTAGTTATTGAATTGCGGATTTATTTTTTTACAAAATCTGTAACCCAATGAAAAATATCGATATAAAAATACTGGCATAGTATGTGCAGAATAGATTATGAAGCACCACAGCTTATTATTGTAATCATTAAGCTGCTGTGATTTTGTCTCCTCCTGATTAGGGCGCTCAACCAGCGCCCTATTTTTTACCCCATGTTGCCTCTCACGTCTATATAGTCATGATAAATTGTGGAGTTTTTTCACTAAATCTGGATTAGCAGCGCTGTGATTGGTAGCCTCTCAACTCTGACAGACATTCTAAGAGTTAAATACTATGCCTTTAGGCCCACTGATGATCGATCTGGCCTCACATCAGCTGACTTCACAAGAGCAGCAATGGTTATCCCATCCGGCAGTCGGTGGAGTGATTCTTTTTACAAGGAACTTCCAATCTCGCCAACAGTTGATGGACTTAGTGGATGAATTGCATGCGATAAAGTCTCCATCATTACTGGTCGCTGTTGACCAAGAAGGTGGAAGGGTGCAGCGATTTCAGGACGGTTTCACACGCTTTCCCCCCATGCGTAGCTTGGGAGAACTATTTGATCAGTCGCCTGCACAGGCACTTGAAATCAGTTCATTACTTGCCTGGCAGCTCGCAAGTGAATTACGCGAGTGTGGTATTGATTTTTCGTTCACCCCCATCCTTGATTTGGCGACACTGGACAGTCGAGTGATTGGTGATCGCGCATTCCATAGTCAACCTCAAGCAGTCTTCTCATTAGCGCAAGCATTCATGCAAGGCCTCAATAAAGGAGGCATGCAAGCAATAGGCAAGCACTTTCCTGGTCATGGTACGGTAGTGGCTGACTCACATGTCGAGTGTCCAGTGGATGATCGTCATTATGAGGAAATTGCGGAAAGAGATTTGCAGCCTTTTACTGAGATGATTGCTGCTGGACTGTTAGGTATTATGTCTGCACATGTTGTATATCCCTGCAAAGATCACTTGCCAGCGAGTTTTTCTAATATCTGGTTGAATGATATTTTACGTCAGCAGTATGGTTTTGAAGGTGTGATATTCAGTGACGACTTAAGCATGCAAGGAGCACATGTGGTTGGAAATATAGAGCAACGTATAGAAAAGGCACTGCATGCAAGTTCAGATATGATATTAATTTGTAATCAAAGCCAAGATATTCCGACAGCATTGGAGTATTTAGAAGATTATGAAAATAATGAGTCAGCTAAAAGACTAGAACTTTTTCACGGTCAACAGGTGCTAACTATGTCTGCACATCAGCAGCAGATACTGTATGATTTTTTACAACAACAATAATTTTAACTTAATCATTCTGTAAAGATATCTGATATGCAAGATTATTTAGATCAATTGATAAGTTTGTTTACTGGGCAAATGATAGATCCTTGGGTATATGAGGTGTTTGTCATTGTCTTATTGGTAATGATCGCGAGTTTTATAGCACGACGTGTGTTTACTAAGCTTGCACGTAAAGCGGGTAAGACCATAAATCCTTGGGATGATGCATTAATATTATCTTTTCGTCGTCCTATGGTGTACTCAATCATGGGAGTCGGGATATTACATGCCGCTCATATAGTTGGTGAAAGAACACAAGCCATAATATTCAGTTCTGTTACTGAAATTAGAGAGGTTTTAATTATCTCCATGCTAGCTTGGGCATTAACTAGCTTCGTAAAAAACTATGAAGAAGTGATTGTTCAAGAAAAATTGAAACACAATAAAGAGTTTGATCGAACTTCAATACATGCAGTAGCGAAATTAATAAGAACAGCATTGATTATCACTACTGCGCTGGTGATTTTACAAACCCTAGGGTTTAGTGTTTCCGGTGTACTAGCTTTTGGAGGTGTCGGGGGTATTGCGCTTGGTTTCGCTGCTAGAGATTTATTAGCTAACTTTTTTGGTGGACTAATGATTTATTTGGATCGGCCATTCAGTGTGGGAGATTGGATTCGCTCTCCTGATAAAGAGATAGAGGGTACAGTAGAATCGATTGGCTGGCGCTTAACTAGAATTAGGACATTTGATAAGCGGCCTCTGTATGTTCCTAATTCTATATTTACCAATATTGCAGTAGAAAATCCTTCGCGTATGTCTCATCGCAGAATTCATGAGACCATAGGATTACGCTATAATGATGTTAATCAAATGAATAAGATTGTTGATGATGTCAAACAGATGCTCATTGATCATGAGGAAATAGATAGCAGTCAAACTTTGATAGTTAATTTCAATCAATTCAACGAGTCATCATTAGATTTCTTTATTTATACTTTTACAAAAACTACAGACTGGATTCACTTTCATGAAGTGAAACAAGATGTGCTATTGAGAGTGTCGACTATAGTTGAACGTCATGGTGCTGAAGTAGCATTCCCAACCCGCACCATGATCATGACAGAAGCTTAGTTGAATATTTTGTTTGGCTAATAGAGAATTTTTGATGACATTATCGCAATACGAAATTATCAGACAAAAATCAGATCTCATATATAGTGCCGAGCAGATTAAATGTGCGATCAATCGTTTAGCTATGGAACTAGAATCTCATCTGGCTGATCGATCGGCACACATCTTATGCATAATGAACGGGGCTTTATTGTTTACTAGTGATTTAGTGAGACATTTAGATGGTGATTTGAAAATTGATTATTGCCAAATTTCAAGCTATGGCAATGATACTACTGGTGGAGAGTTGCAATGGCAGAAGAAACCTCAGTACGCAATGCAAGATCAAGTAATAATAGTGTTGGATGATATATTTGATCGTGGCCATACCTTGAAGTCGGTAATTTCTTATTGTCATTCTCAAGGTGCTAAAGAAGTCATTAGTTGTGTCTTGTTGAGAAAAAAATTACTCCATCGTGATGTCACTATGCAACCAGATTTTTTTGGATTAGAAGTCGATGATCATTACGTATTTGGTTATGGCATGGATTACAGAGGGCATCTACGTCACTTGCCAGATATTTATGCGCTCAAGGAGTCATAGATGGAGAGTATTGCAATCATTGGTGGCACTGGTCTGACTTCATTTTCGGGGTTGGAAATTATTCGCAAAGAAGTAGTAAGAACTCCATTTGGTACTCCATCAGCTCCCATCACTATAGGTCAGTACTGTGGTAAAGAAATTATCTTTTTACCTAGGCATGGTTCTCAACATACTATTCCTCCACACATGATTAATTATCGCGCTAACTTATGGTGTTTGCATGATAAGGGTATAAAAAACATCATTGCGGTGGCTGCTGTCGGAGGTATTCATAAACAGACTGAACCTACAACGATTATCATACCTGATCAAATCATTGATTATACCTACGGTAGACATCAAACCTTTTACGAAAAAGACTTGCTCAAAGTAAGACACATTGATTTCACACATCCGTATGATGCAAGTTTGCGGCAGATGTTAATAAATGCTGTAGAAATGGCAGGACATAAACATTATGCAGGTGGTGTGTACGCAGCCACACAAGGCCCAAGGCTGGAAACTGCGGCGGAGATCAATCGTCTAGAGCGGGATGGTTGCCATGTGGTTGGTATGACAGGTATGCCAGAAGCTGCATTGGCAAGAGAGCTTGATATTAACTATGCTCATTGTGCCGTGAGTGTGAATTGGGCGGCAGGCAGAAGTAATGAGCCACTGAATGAGCAGTCAATTGCTCAATATACTCATCAAGGCATGATAAAAGTGCAGAGCATGCTAGCGTCATTAATGACTTTGATATGAGATGCAGACTTATAAGTAGTAAAAAAACAAACAACATTCACTATTGCATCGATTAATTAGTCACAAGCACAATTTTATGATTCACCTGCCGGAGTTTCAATCGGAGTAGCCTCGACAATAATCCCTATCAAAGGGTGATCTATATAATGTAATTCACGACTTTTCATTTTTCTGTATAAATCAATTTTATAATCTTCAAGATAATTGTGAACGACTATTTCTTGATTAATCTGTTGCGTGTTAAATCCTTCGATATGCAATATCAGATCAGCATATACATGAATATAGCGAGTAATCACTACTTTCACCGTGCCTTCAAGTTCATATAATGATGGCGCTGATGGATCGATGTTTTGATTTCCTACAATAGCTAAGATTGGATCACTTGCCTGTGGAAAAGCGGGCAGGCGTTCAGGGTAGTCTGCACTCAAATCTCGACCGCCTTGAATCTTTATCAACTGAGCATTTTTATCGTCTACCATAGGTTGTTGCCAGGCGATATGTTTGAGCACTTTGTAGTCGCGTGAATGGTTCAATTTTTTAACTACATCATTGAGAATAAAG
>CAZKDD010000115.1:0-4640 GCA_964551535.1 uncultured Thiotrichales bacterium
ATCCAATAATTCTTGAACACCAAAATTATTTATTGCTGATCCAAAAAATACTGGGGTAAGGCGCCCTGCTAAAAATTCATCATGCTGATATTCGTGACTAGCACCTATCACCAGTTCGATTTCATCTCGAAAAGATTGCGCATCATCTAATATCTCATCTAATCTTGGATTATCTAGTCCTTCGATGATTTCACCATCGAGTTTCTTACCTCCATGAGTTGCTCCAAACAAATGCACGGAATTATCAAGTAAGTGATACACCCCTTTAAGTGATTTACCCATACCTATTGGCCAGGTGATAGGAGCGCATTTAATGTTTAATACAGATTCGACCTCATCTATGAGTTCAATAGGCTCGCGCCCTTCTCGATCAAGCTTGTTAATAAAAGTGACTATCGGTGTATCGCGTAATCGACATACTTCCATCAATTTGATGGTACGATCTTCTACACCTTTAGCACAGTCAATCACCATTAAAGCAGAATCGACAGCTGTCAGTGTTCTGTATGTATCTTCCGAGAAATCTTCATGCCCAGGAGTATCCAGTAGATTGACAACGCAATCATTATAGATAAATTGCATCACAGAACTTGTTACTGAAATACCACGCTGTTGTTCTAAAGCCATCCAATCAGATGTTGCATGACGGGCTGCTTTACGGCCTTTCACCGTCCCTGCCTGTTGTATAGCGCCACCATATAACAACAACTTTTCAGTAATCGTAGTCTTACCTGCATCAGGGTGGGAGATGATGGCAAAAGTCCTACGCCGGTGAGTTTGAGTTAGATGTTCACTCATTAAATTTAATAAATCCTTAATTTTTCAAAAATATATAAAATACTTATTTATAGTTC
Organism: uncultured Thiotrichales bacterium; assembly: GCA_964551535.1. Classification (GTDB taxonomy): domain Bacteria; phylum Pseudomonadota; class Gammaproteobacteria; order UBA4575; family UBA4575; genus UBA1858. The sequence continues at coordinate 855 of CAZKDD010000115.1, forward strand.
TTTTGCAAAAATAATCGCATCCTCGCGACCATGTTTTGTAGGGTAATATTTTTGTCGTATACCAACCTCATTAAAACCCACGGACTCATATAGCTGAATCGCATGTGTGTTTGATGGACGCACCTCAAGGAATATACATTTGACATTATTCAGAACCACCGTCTCTAATACTTTAAGCAGCAACTCTCGTCCTAAACCACGGCCTTGCGAGTACGGATCTATACAAATATTTAACAAATGACATTCCCCAACCGCAGTGATAAAAACCACATAACCAACTATTTGTTGACTCTGCTCAACTACCCAGCAATGGTAACCAGCATTGATGCAGTCAACAAATATTTTCTCTGTCCATGGAAACTGATAAGCAACATTTTCTATTGCCATTACATGCTCTATGTCTTCTTCGCGCATATTACGATAGACACATGACGATGGATGATTAACAGATTTCATTGCAAATTTGAGTTGCTTTGAGTTTTAAGCCATTGCCAGAAAGCTAGATCGCGCTAATTTTAAGTCTTCCCAGACTTTAGTTTTCTCTTTTGGACTCCGTAACAAGTATGCTGGATGATATGTCACGATTAGAGGAATGTCAGCATGCTTTTCATAGGTGTAAGTTTGGCCACGAATTTTACCTACCGGCACATCTGTTTCAAGCATAGCTTGTGCTGCCACCCGACCTAAACATAGTATAATTTTCGGTTCCACACACTCAATCTGACGTTGCAAATAATGATGACAAGCATGAATTTCCTCGCTGAGTGGATCACGATTATTATGCGTACGACACTTAATTATGTTGGTGATGAAAACTTCTTCTCTAGCTAAACCTATCGCCCGCAACATTTGAGTCAATAATACCCCTGATGGCCCAACAAAAGTCTTTCCTTCACGCTCTTCATCTGCACTCGGCGCTTCTGTAACAATGAACCAATCCGCTTTATGATGACCCTCACCAAATACAGTTTGTTTGCGCGTTTGATGAATATCGCATAGCGTGCAGGTACTCACTGCCACACGTAATGCAGTCAAATCCATCTTACTCAACTCACTTGTATCAATCTGTGTAGACACCCCAGACGGCTTTGATTTTTCATTTTCTGCAAGCCTTTCAGAATGTGATCGATTAATATGTGCCTGTTGATTGACATCAGGTGCAATAGCGACTTTCACATCATCGTCATCTGCACACGGCTTGTTACCAGATGATGACTCGGATGAGCTATCAGATGCTGGATTACGCAAGCACCATGGTGTTATACCTAAAGCCTGTAAATAGGCATTGCGATTCACATTACACCTGACTTAACTGTGGATGTTCTCTAGCTGTTGAGAAGTGAATTTTGTTTAATGCATTCAGATAAGCCTTAACAGAAGCAATGACTATATCTGTATCCGCACCATGGCCATTGACAATATTCCCGTCTTTTTCAAAACGCACTGTCACTTCACCCTGCGCATCAGTACCACTGGTAATACTGTTAACAGAATACAACTGAAGACTGACTTGACTATCGACAATCTTTTCTATGGCACCAAAAGCAGCGTCGACAGGACCACCACCACTCGCTGTTGCAGTTTGCTCATGATTATTCATAAGTAAAGTAATTTCAGCATGAGGTGACTGATCCGTACTTGAAGCCACTTTTAGAGCAACTAATTTAATATGTTCATCAGGTTGATGTTCCTCATCAGCAACTAATGCAATTAAATCCTCGTCAAAAATTTCATGCTTTTTGTCTGCCAAGTCCTTAAACGCAACAAAAGCACGATTCAAATCAAAATCACTTTCAAATTCCACTCCTAGTTCATGTAAGCGTGTTTTAAACGCATTACGACCAGAGTGCTTACCAAGAACAATTTTATTCGCAGACCAACCAACATCTTCAGCGCGCATGATTTCATAGGTTTCACGTGCCTTGAGCACTCCATCTTGGTGTATGCCTGATTCGTGAGCAAAGGCATTGGCTCCTACGATGGCTTTGTTGGGCTGAACTGGAAATCCTGTAATAGTTGAGACCATGCGTGAAGCAGGCACAATTTGTGTTGTATCGAGTTGCGTATCACAACTAAATACGTCCTGACGGGTTCTTACTGTCATTACAACCTCTTCCAATGAGGCATTGCCAGCTCGCTCGCCTAAACCATTAATGGTGCATTCAACTTGGCGTGCACCATTTAATACAGCAGCTAAGGAATTAGCCACGGCTAATCCTAAATCATTATGACAATGGACAGAAAATACTGCTTTGTCAGAGTTTGGTATGCGTTCTATTAAATTTTTTATCAACTCCCCAAACTGCTGAGGAATGTTGTAACCGACAGTATCTGGAATATTAATTGTGCGTGCGCCTGCATCTATCACTTGTTCTATGATGCGACATAAAAAGTCCAATTCAGACCGGCCTGCATCTTCCGGAGAAAATTCTACATTATCGGTATATTGACGCGCCTGTTTAACTGCCGCGATAGCTTGTGCCACAACCTCATCCGGTTGCATACGCAATTTTTGCTGCATATGAATGGGGGAAGTCGCTATAAATGTATGAATACGACTAGATTGAGCAGGTTTGAGCGCTTCACCTGCGCGCTCTATATCACGCTCTAGTGCTCGTGCTAAACCGCATACCGTACTGTCTTTAATGGCTGCCGCCACAGCTTTTACAGACTCAAAGTCACCAGGACTGGCAATTGGAAATCCCGCCTCAATAACATCAACTTTCATGCGCTCCAGGGCTTTTGCAATATGTAATTTTTCGTCCTTAGTCATCGACGCCCCAGGACTTTGCTCACCATCACGCAATGTTGTATCAAAAATAATTAATTTATCAGTTGCACCCATTTCAGCACTCCAATCTTAAACTTACCGCATGATTCAGAATAGCTTAGATCATGTTGGTTAATTATAGAATAAATATGTCAGAGAATCTTTCACACTGTGGTTTAATCCACATCCTATGCCACCTAATCCTCAGGCGTGAATATTTGGCATGAATATTTGGTGTGGATGATGGAAAGATGTGTGCGTTTCACCTCGCCAGGACAATAAATGGCCGCTAGCGCGGCAGCAGGTTGAGGGCACACTCGCACACGAACGCTTTCACGAGCGCGACTGTATTGAGAGTGTTTGATAAAAGTGAGTTAATTTCCATGATTCACATCATAGCCGAATCTTGAATCATTTGACAACTCAAGTTATTCAACAAATAAAACTGACGAGCATACGCTATGGGGGGGGGATGTCATCAGATTTTTGGACACCACGCCCTCGCTTACGCACAATTCGCAACAAATAAGTCGATGGGGCCGACAATGCATACAAAGCGAATACAGCAAACATTAATTTCGGCGGATCAAGAGAAGCCACGATGAAGATACCCACAATAGCCAGCAGAGCAACAAAAGGGATTTTGTTACGCAAATCTAATTCTTTAAAACTATAGTAACTGAGGTTACAGACCATCATGCTACCGGCTGTCAATGTCACTACAAAAGACAACATCCACAAACTCTGTCCAGTCCAGCCTATATCATAACAAACCCACACATAACCCATCATTAGACCTGCGGCAGCAGGACTCGGTAACCCCTGAAAATATTTTTTTTGCTCCGCTGAACGTGAGTTAAAACGCGCCAATCTCAGCGCTGCAGTAGCAGTGTAAAAGAAAGCTGCCAGCCAACCTAGTTTTTGCAACCACCATATAGAGTGCTCTGCGTACTGTAATGACCACTCAAACATCACCAAAGCTGGCGCTAGTCCAAATGACACCATATCCGCTAGGC
>CAZKDD010000116.1:0-4604 GCA_964551535.1 uncultured Thiotrichales bacterium
ATTTATGAATTCAGTGATGGCAGACGTGCCGCAGACAATATAATCTGACTCACGCAAACATGGTGTGATATGAAAAGGTGAGATTTGTAAAATAGCTTCTGCTACTTTTTCACTTGGCATGTTGCTAATGCTGTAGCAATTCATTTCCATGCCCTGCTCAGCCGCCGCTAATATACAAGTTAACGTATCTGAATCATGAGGCTCACCTACCAACTCAAGAATATACTGAGTTTTCTTCATATCGCCCGACATACCATACTGGACGGCCTCGATGTCTCGTTCTGGGGTTAAAATTGTAAATACGTCATCCATTGTTATTCTCCAGGAGGCTCGATTAGTTATGCTGCGAGCAATCTAAATTTAAGATCGGAATCTGGAATCTTAGCGGCGATAGCATGCATCCATGCATCAATATCTGCATAATCCCCACGCTTAAACACGCCTTGTTTGCGCATTTCATGACATGCCACATACCAGTGAATATCGGCCAGCGAGAATTCACCCACTAAAAAAACTCTAGATGCGAGATTATCGTCAACGTTCTTTAGTAAATATTGAACCTCTTTTCCATAACAATGGTTATCGATAAGCATCGGTTCTAATTTATCCGTGAGCAGCTGTATCCAATAATATTGCTCTGCCAGTAGCCGTGCTTTTTTGGGTAACAATGAGGGGGCGCCACCTTTAATATTGAAGTATGTGAGTACTGACGATGCACCCGATGTAGAAAAATCTCCATCCTTAATACAAGGCACTGTATCTGACTCATTGAGTTTTAGAATATTTGAAAATTGATTATGGTTTTGATCTGCATCATTCCATACCACGTCAAACTTCAAGTTGCGGCACAAACCCAAAAGTATGGCTTTGCTCGAATTTAGATCATTCTCACAACAATGTAGCGTCATGATTGGGTGTTTATCTGTTTTTTTCTTATTGAAGTTAAAAAACCTCATATCAGCATCCAAAAATAGTTACAAAATATTCGTTATGGTAAAAATCACATCGGCGTCACCGCTATGATTAATTAAAAACTTATCCCATTTGTTACTAGAAAAACCTGATATAGATCAGCCAAACATTGATTAATATCTGGTTTTGGCCTTTTTGATAAAAACCAAGGTATTATGTGGACTTGTTAAAATAATAATAATCATGCAAGACCATGACTCAAAACATCATCCAGCCTAGCCTCAAAGATATTAGAAATACCTGTAAGAGCTGCTCCTTAGCAAAACTCTGCTTACCACGCACACTAAGCCATGAGGATTTAGAGCGCTTAGATGAGGTTATTCAGACTAGAAAAACCTTACAAAAAAACGATGTATTATTTGAGCAGGGTCAACAAGCTAAGTATTTATACGCAGTCAGATCGGGCGCCGTACGGTCGTTCACAACAGCAAAAAATGGCGATGAACAAACCTTGGGCTTTCACCTACCTGGTGAATTATTAGGCTTGGATGGAATGGATAATCAAATACATAGTTGCTCGGCTGTAGCTTTGGATACCAGCGTAGTGTGTGAACTTCGTGTCAGTGAACTGCATAATTTATGTCTGCGCATAGAGGGATTACAACGCCAACTGATCAGTCTACTAAGTGATGAAATTTGCAAGGATCAAAATATGCTATTGCTCATGGCACGCTGCAATGCCGAACAAAAATTGGCCTCATTTTTTATGAACCTATCGAGTCGTTTACAACAACGCGGTCAATCAGCCAGTGAGTTCAAACTCAGCATGACACGCTGTCAAATCGCCAACTATCTCGGCCTTACCGATGAGACGGTGAGCCGTATTATTACCAAGTTTCGTCAACACAGACTTATTACCGCTGACCGTAAAAGTATAAAAATTCTCAATGCTAAGGGCTTGCAAGCGGTTGCAGACAGTTACCATGAACAATAAATACTCACGGAGTATGAATATCATCTTGCTAATAACTATTTAAGCGAGCATCTGATCACGATTATTTATTGCTTAATGATGCTGTCTGTTTTGTAGCATAAGTCTCTGACTAGCACCTCATGTAACACACTATTTATCACTCACCACCTTGAATTATTCCATTGTTGCCCAAACCTTATTTCTAGATCGAAGAAAATAAGGTAACACTAATGCAAATTGAACAATGTACTCATAGCTTTCAACAAGCACTACAACAAGCGCAATCACTGGCTGTAGAATCTAGTCATAGCCAAATCGAACCAGTTCACTTACTGCTTGCATTATTGAAGCAAGAAAATAGTAATGTGGCTGCTATTTATAGATTAGCCAATATAGATCCCACACAGCTTATAAATCAGTGTCAAAGTTTAATTGATACATTACCGCAACTTTCTTCGCACAGTGGTGAGATGTCTATTTCATCTTCCCTAAATGCTTGTTTAAATCGTTGTGAAAAACTAGCACAGCAATGGCAAGATAAATTCATTGCAACGGAAACATTTGCCTTAGCTGTGCTTGACGAAAAAGGTGAGTTAGCAAAAATTTTTAAACAACTTGCACTCGATAAGAACAATGTGCAAAACGCCATTGATAATATTCGCAAGTCTCATCAAGTCGATAGTCAGAATGCTGAGGAACAACGAGAAGCACTAGCAAAATACACTATTGATCTCACTGAAAAAGCCCGTAATAACCAATTAGATCCTGTCATTGGTCGTGATGATGAAATAAGACGTGCTATACAAGTGTTGCAACGCCGCACCAAAAATAATCCGGTACTCATAGGCGAGCCTGGCGTGGGTAAAACCGCCATTGTTGAAGGACTTGCACAGCGTATCGTTAACGGCGAAGTACCAGAGGGTATGAAAAATAAACGCTTATTATCCTTAGATTTAAGTGCACTGATTGCAGGAGCGAAATTTCGCGGTGAATTTGAAGAACGACTCAAAGCTGTACTCAAAGATCTATCTGAACAACCTGATCAAATCATTTTATTTATCGATGAAATTCATATGCTAGTTGGTGCAGGCAAGACAGAAGGTGCGATGGATGCGGGCAATATGTTAAAGCCGGCATTAGCGCGTGGAGAATTACATTGTGTGGGAGCAACCACATTGGATGAATATCGACAATATATGGAAAAAGATGCGGCCCTAGAGAGACGCTTCCAAAAAATTATCGTCGATGAACCTAATGTGATCGACACTATCGCTATCTTACGTGGCCTTAAAGAACGTTATGAAATTCATCATGGTATAGAGATTACTGATCCTGCCATAGTCTCTGCTGCGACCTTATCTCACCGGTATATTGCTGATCGACAGCTACCGGATAAAGCCATTGATTTAATTGATGAGGCAGGCTCTAAAATTCGCATGGAGATGGATTCGAAACCCGAGAAAATGGATCGATTAGAGCGGCGTTTAATTCAATTAAAAATTGAACGCGAGGCATTAAAAAAAGAACACGATAAAGCTTCCCAGCAACGTCTACAAGATTTGCAACAACAAATCGATGATCATGAACGCGAATACGCGGAATTAGAACAGATCTGGCGCAGCGATAAAGCCATACTTCAAGGTGTGCAGCACCTCAAAGAACAATTGGATGAGGCTCGCACTGCATTAGAACTTGCCCATCGTGAAGGCGATTTAGGCAAAATGTCTGAATTGCAATATGGCACGATCCCAGAATTAGAAAAGCAGATAGCCAATGCTCCGTCATCTGAACAACAAACAACAACACTGATGCGAAATAAAGTTGATAGTGAAGAAATAGCCGATGTGGTCTCACGATGGACTGGCATTCCCGTCAGCAAGATGCTCAGCGGCGAGCAAGAGAAGTTACTGCAAATGGAAGCATACTTAAGTCAACGCGTTGTTGGACAAGAAAATGCAGTGAGTGCAGTTGCTAACGCAATTCGACGCTCGCGCGCAGGCTTGTCAGAACAAAATCGCCCTAATAGTTCCTTCTTAATGCTAGGCCCTACTGGAGTTGGCAAAACAGAATTATGCAAAACATTGGCAGAGTTTCTATTCGACAGTGAAGATGCCATGATTCGTATTGATATGTCTGAATATATGGAGAAACATTCAGTTTCACGTTTAGTTGGAGCACCACCAGGCTATGTCGGTTTCGATGAAGGTGGATTACTCACGGAAGCCGTTCGACGTAAACCTTACAGTGTGATTTTATTTGATGAAATAGAAAAAGCGCATCCCGATGTGTTCAATCTTTTTCTGCAAGTCCTAGATGATGGGCGTTTAACAGACAGTCATGGGCGTACGGTAGACTTCCGCAACACAGTCATCGTTATGACGTCTAACATTGCCAGTGACAAAATACTCGAAGCTTCATCTAATGATGATCAATCGATTCGCGACTTATTAGAAAATGATCTACGCGCCATCTTCAGGCCAGAGTTTCTTAACCGCATCGATGAGACCATTATTTTCAAGCCTCTGGGCGAAGAACAAATTGCTGCTATTACACGCATACAGCTAACAGCGCTCAACACACGTCTTGCAGATCGCGACCTAAGACTCACTGTGAGTGAAGATGCAATGAATTTAATCACACAGCGCGGTTATGATAGAGCCTATGGTGCACGGCCACTTAAGCGAGCCATTGTCGAGTTAATCGAACAACCCTTAGCTAA
>CAZKDD010000117.1:0-1813 GCA_964551535.1 uncultured Thiotrichales bacterium
TCAGCAAATGCTGCGGAAAGTAACTTTTACATCGATGCGGGCTTGGCTAACCTAAAAGTGGATGTAGGTATTAATGAATGGTCTACTAGTGGTGCATCCATAACTACAGATGAAGATGACAACGCCGTTATCATCGTGGCTGGTTATTCTCTAATGGATAATGTTTCGCTTGAAGGCGGTCTTCTACTTAATGTAGATGCAAGTTTTAGTATAACTGCGGACTTTAACGGTTCTATTTATGACATAGCAGTTGACACTGATGGTGCGGGTACAGTAACTGCAAAAACTGAGGCAAATTCAAGCTATATGTTAGGCGCCGCTTACAAGATGCCTTTAAATGATCAATTTAGTATTGATGCTCGTGCTGGTATATTGTTTTGGGATGTTGATTACAAAGCCTCGGCAAATGTAAGTGCCACAATTGGTGGTTCATCTTATGCTCCTGGTGCTTCAGCCACTTTGGCATCACGCGATGGAAGTGATCCATATTTTGGTTTGGGTGCTACATATGAACTCACTGATGATGTTGCTGTAAAGGCAAACCTTTTTAGAACTGAAATTGATGGTGCGGACATAGAAGCTGTGGCTCTAAACCTATCAATGAAATTTTAATAGTTTATTCAACTATTAAAGCATTGAATCTTAAAATTTAAGGCTTTTTCGCTTATAAGAAAAGTAAATTAAGTGGTATTACGTTTCTTGTGGTTGTTGCTACAGAGTTTTGGCTGTAATGATTTAAGTTATCGTGAGCAACTTATTTGAATGGCTGGTTTTCAGTCAAAAAAAGCCCCGGCACATTTCTGTATCAGGGTTTTGTAATTTTGCATTGATAGCGTTTAGCTTAGAATGCGATCTGGTAAGAGGCTGTTAACCACGAACTTGCTGTTCTACCCTGATTTGTTCCGTTAAGCATTAAAGAGGCTTTGCCCTGACCAATTTTACCTTCTAGGCCAACGCCACCCTTCAACCAGTTTTGGCGATACTTTTCGCCATCAAGATTGAATGAGACTACACCGATAACTTCACCAGTCGTACTTGATGAATCACCCGTAAAGCGATGAACACTTTCAATGTTAGCAACAATATCAAACTTAGGTATGTTGGTTGGAACAGCAAGGTTTAAACCTGCTTTAACTTCCGTGAAGTTGTCATCTCTGCTATCAAAACGTGCAGCATAGTTCCCCCCCGTTTCTGTGTAGCCATTAAGTTTAGTCCTGCTGTGCCAGGCATCAACGTAAGGGCTAAATTGAGCGCTTTTGAATGTATGAGCGTTTTCCCAGTCTAATCGTGCGCGAATACCCCAAGTACTAGATTCAGGTCTAGCTGAAGATTCCTCTACACTACCTGACACAAGGTAGGCACGATTAATCTCAACATCACCCCTTTGGAAATACAAACCACTGGTCGCATATAAGCCCTTTAGAGCTTCAACAGGAACGATTCCTTCGACCATAACGTAATTGCCATTGCTGTCGATGCCGCCATGCTTAGCCCACGTTTTACCCAGAGATAGGTTAATTTGCGCAAAGCCAAAGTTATAACCGCCATTGGCTTCTTTAAGACCGATACTGCCGCTACGACTGCCGTGATTGTCTTTACCCCAGTCTCCAGCAAGCCAGAAGGTTTTTTCACCAACAGCTACACGAAATGACATTGGGCGACTGTGCGCGCCATTAACGAGGGTTGATGTGGAAGTAAGCATGCTGTCTAGGCCTAATTTGGTGGAGATTAGGCTGGTCATTGCGTCAGCTAGTGAATAGATCTGACCTCCAACAATCTCGTCATCGGGTACGTTTTCGTCCTCACCTCCAAC
>CAZKDD010000117.1:1913-4596 GCA_964551535.1 uncultured Thiotrichales bacterium
AGATCTGACCTCCAACAATCTCGTCATCGGGTACGTTTTCGTCCTCACCTCCAACTATCTCGTCATCGGGTACGTTTTCGTCCTCACCTCCAACAGTCTCGTCATTGGGGACTTCCCCTCCAACAATTTCGCCGGTGATATTTCCAGGCTGGTCGGATATGAAGAGAATTGGGGAATAGTTTTTAACTGGATCGTCAGCGTTGAAACTGCCGAAGGTAATGCTATATACGCCATCTTCGGAAACTGAGAATTCTTCTTTTCTCCACGCTGTAACGCCATGGGATTCCACAATCACAGTCCCTTCCGGGTACCCATCATCGCCAGTTTGAGATACGGCCTCTATCGTTTCTTTGCGGTCTGTGCGTGCCAGCAAATTAAATTGACCAGTACCAGGATCACCGTCTTTATCAAATACAGAGTAAAAGACGCCATCAGCAAATGGCGCGTAGTCGTATGAGACGTATAGCCATGAAAAAGAGTAGCTATTGTCAGCTTGAAGCGTGAAGTCGCGAGAAATATACCCCACAGTGGAAGGGATGAGGTAGATATCATCGGTATTATTGCTGAGTATGCGCTCAAGAGTCGTTGAGTTTGTTTGTGTGGATAGCGAGAGATCACTATAACCAGAGAAGGATGAGTCTACCGGACTAATCCCAATCATTTTAGCTCCGTTTGGTGGGCTTATAGTATTAGTACTACTACCTTCACCTGTTATGGCTGTATAAGACTGATCCATAATTGTAGTGCCTGCACTGGCCCAATTCCAAGAGTCAAAGCCATCGAGTAAGGATATTTCCGCAGCTTCAGCGGAGGTTGATATTAGAACTGTAATAAGGGCTGTCAGGTTTAATCTCATGATATAAGCAACCTATATCGACTTGTCTTTATTACTCTAGTAACGATGGATTGAATGTGTTCCAGATGGCAAATACGGAGTAAGGGGTACCACACTCGAATTGTTTGCTGAGTCATGATCCTTGTTACTCTTTATGCCAGAAGGTCTTCAACAAAATAGGAAACTAATTCAGCACGCCCTTGCAGACCGGCCTTTTGATATACCGAATTCGATTGGCTTTTTACGGTGCCAATCTTGGTGTTTCTCGCATCAGCAATCTCTTGAATCGATAATGCCTTTATGAGTAGCCATGCAACCTCTTTTTCTGACTCAGAAAGTTTCCATTTTTCAAAGTTATTGTTAACCACGCTCACTAATTGTCCAGATGCTGAATCTAAAGCATCCTTTTGTAAGTCATATGAGCGTATTAGAGATTTGATTTGAAAAAATAATGATGTCAAACCAACAATAATGATCAGTATCAAGGTTGTCTTGATAGTGTTTTGAGAGATATAGCCTAAGGCCAGATCAATTAAGAACACATTTGCAATAACATCAATAATAAAAAAGAAGACAGCTGTAATAAGCATGAGCATTGATGTGATCAGTACCTTTGAACTTCTAGTTATTTTGCTAAATGTCATAATGAAACCTTATTTGTTAATTGCCGGCAGAATCATTCACTTAAAGTGCTTTGTCTTTCGTAATTGTGAATGGGACCAGAGGCTCAGCAAATTGAGCGTCTCTCTCGTAGCGCATGAGAAGGGACTCTTTGCTATTGGTTACGGCATCAAACAAATAAATCAGCAATAAGAAGATGCTTAAACCCCAAAAGTAAAATCACTGTATTAAGAAATTGGACTTTTAGAATGATGAGGTGATTACTTACTTGAAAGTAGCAACTAAAGTGTCAAAAAGAATTAAATAAACTTATGTTTATGTCGAAAAAGAGGATATTCTCGTAAAGAATAGACTAGTTACATATTGCAGTAGACCCTTTCAATCACATCACGCAACACTGGGAACTTTTTCTATAAAGTAAAGATCATCTGTAGAGAATCGTTCGCACTTGGGAATTTGGAATCGATTGCCCGTCGGACTGAGAAAGGTTCGTTTGTTGTCGTGGAGTGAGTATTAATGGTGCGTAGTCTCTTAACTATCTGACAATAGCGCAGCGACACATTCAAATTTGTTGTTTGCTTACTCACTTTTTCTAGCATCAACATAAAACTCTTCGGCTATGGGTTCGTTGCCTACCACGTGAAAGGCGTCAATGACATTGTTGAAGCCTTGTCTAACTGTTTCAGCTTGGAGTTTTTGTTCTGTTATTACAGAGGCTTTGAGCGATCTGTATTGATCTGAAAACTTACTACTAGATCATGTGGCTTATTTATCCGTGTGTTTTAGATGCGATGCGATGAGCTTAGCAAAAGGAAGTGCAAGTTCTTCAAGTGTAATCAGTTGTCCGCTTTACCGTTGTAGATCTAATAATGTCTTTGCTATTGCAAACTTATAACTAGCTATGCTTCGTCCGCGAAGAACAATAGATCGCCAGAAATCTGGAAGTGTCAGCTCCTTATCATGGAGCATCAGTAAAATCCTTTGCCGGGTATTGAGTGCCTAATGCCGCCTCGCGGATTATCAACATCCCCACGCATCTGCCAGGGTGTTTAAAAAATCTAGATAACGCCAGCAATAATGTTGCCAATGACGTAAAGCATACCTACAGCAATCGCAATCAATGCGCCTGTGCAGTTCTTTTCATTGCAAGATCAATCCATCATGAGCCCACCTCCACATAGTCAAATTCAACCTTCATATCGGTTACGTAAGGGTCGCAGCCGGTAT
>CAZKDD010000118.1:0-2868 GCA_964551535.1 uncultured Thiotrichales bacterium
TCACTTGACGGTCAAAACGACCGGGCCTTAATAATGCTGGGTCTAATACATCAGGGCGGTTAGTGGCCGCGATTACGATCACGCCTTCGTTACCGTCGAAACCATCCATCTCAACAAGTAACTGGTTGAGTGTTTGCTCACGCTCATCATGTCCACCCCCTACGCCAGCACCACGATGGCGACCAACAGCATCAATCTCATCGATAAAGATAATGCATGGTGAGTGCTTTTTAGCTTGCGCGAACATATCACGTACTCGTGACGCACCCACACCGACAAACATTTCAACAAAGTCTGAGCCTGAAATAGTGAAAAATGGAACTTTCGCTTCACCCGCAATGGCTTTTGCCAGTAGGGTTTTACCTGTGCCTGGTGAACCCACCATGAGCACACCACGTGGGATTTTACCGCCAAGTTTTTGAAACTTACTTGGGTCTCTGAGGAACTCAACCAACTCTGAAACTTCATCTTTAGCCTCTTCCACACCGGCTACGTCAGCAAAAGTGACTTTGATCTGATCTTCGCCCATGAGTCGTGCTTTGCTTTTGCCAAACGACATCGCACCGCCACGACCTGCGCCGCCGCCTTGCATTTGGCGCATTAAGAAGATCCATAAACCAATGAGTAGTAACATTGGGAACCAACTAATGAAAATGTCCATTAGCAACGAACGTTTTTGTGACGGGCTGGTAGCGATTTCGACATTTGAATTGAGTAATTCGTCAACCAACTTGTTATCACCTGGACTGAATGTGGTGAACTCTTCGCCTGAAAACTTTTGACCCGTGATGGTACGGTTGTCAGAGTCAATGTTGACGTTTCTAACCTGACCAGAACGTACATCTGCAATAAATTGTGAATAGGTTATTTGTGCGGTCTGCTGTTTAGTTGTACTGAAGTTGTCAAACACAGACATCAGTACCACGACTATGACCGCCCACAATATTAAATTTTTCACCATATCATTCATATAAAACCTTATATTTGTACTACGTACATGTGTAGAGTGTTTTCACTATAACCCAAATCTTCTTGCCACGGCATACATCTCTTTACTCTCTTTACGGGACGCTTTGGGTTTAAATGTGTTTACCTGTTCAAAACTCGACTTAAGTGCTTGTAAATAGTCGGCATAACCGGCCCCTTGAAACAATTTAACGGCGAATGTTCCGCCTTGTATAAGGTGTTGTTGGGCAAATTCCAATGCTAATTCCGCTAAATACATGGACTTTGGCTGATCAATCGCCTTATTACCTGAAATATTGGGGGCCATATCCGATAAAACAAGGTCTGGCTGTTTCCCCCCTAGTACAGTAACCAACTGTTGTAGAGTATCCAACTCCGTGAAGTCCCCTTGTATTAGACAAACCCTGTCCAAAGGGGGCATAGTCAAGATATCTAGTGCAATTATCATACAATCAGGATTGGGCGTTTGCTTTACAGCATACTGCGTCCACGCACCAGGTGCCGCGCCCAAATCGACAATACAGCGATTTGACCCAAATATTTGGAATTTGTTTTGTATCTCTTCTAACTTATACACCGCACGCGAGCGATAGCCTTGAGATTTGGCTTTGGCCACATAGGGATCACTGCTTTGTCGAGACAACCAACGTGAACTACTTTTACTTCGCGCCATGACACACAGTAAAAGAATAATCAGTCGTTGTTATAGAGTCTGCTCTAGATATAGCGCACATCGAGAATTTCAAATTCTTTTTCGCCGCCGGGGGCTATCACCACAGCAATATCTCCGACGCTCTTACCAATTAAGGCACGCGCTATCGGTGAAGCAACTGAGATTAGCTGTGCTTTGATATCCGCCTCATCTTCACCTACGATTTGATAAGTAATTTCATCACCAGTTTCTTCATTACACAAATCGACCGTCGCACCAAATACGACCCGATCACCTGCATTTAATTTAGTGACATCAATAATTTCCGCGTTGGAGAGTTTACCGTCTATTTCTTGAATACGTCCCTCAATGAAGCTCTGTTGTTCTCGTGCGGCGTGATACTCTGCATTCTCTTTAAGATCACCATGCTCACGTGCCGTGGCGATGGCATCGATTACCGTCGGCCGATCCACTGTTTTCAAACGCTTTAATTCTTCTCGTAGTTTTTCCGCACCACGTTTTGTCAAAGGAACTTTATTCATTACTTTTAATTCACTTAACCCTAGTAATTTTGGCTTTAAATAAACCCACTACGATGATTGTAACTGATTATGAAGTTGTTGCAGTGGATATACATCTTGCGTGCTTTCCATCTCGATCGCCTGTTTCATAGCCCAAGCCCCGGTAATTGTAGTAGTGGTGCAGATTTTTTGTTGCAATGCCTTACGACGAATAGTGAATGAGTCCGCGATCGCTTGCTTACCTTCAGTCGTGTTTATAATGAGATCAATCTGGCCGTCAATGATCATATCAACGATGTGTGGACGCCCTTGACGTACTTTATTGACATGCTGACAAGGAATATTTTGCGCATCAAGAAAGTTTGCCGTACCGTCGGTAGCAATAATACTAAATCCTAAATCTATATAGGCTCGCGCCAACTCTGCCGCCGCCTGCTTGTCTTCGTTACGCACGCTGATAAATACGCAGCCATTAGTAGGCAGATCAACACCTGCCGCCGCCTGTGATTTTGCAAAAGCCTCACCAAAGGTTTTACCCACACCCATTACTTCACCGGTAGATTTCATCTCTGGGCCAAGTATGGGATCCACCCCCAGGAACTTAATAAATGGAAACACCGCTTCTTTCACAGAGTAATGCTTGGGTGTAATCGGATGACCAATGTTTTGCTCTGTTAAAGATTGCCCTGCCATGCACCGTGCAGCTATTTTTGCCAACGGTAGACCAAT
>CAZKDD010000118.1:2878-4595 GCA_964551535.1 uncultured Thiotrichales bacterium
AGGCACTGTTCTGGAGGCACGCGGATTGACTTCTATGAGATAGATATCGGAGCCTTTAACAGCAAACTGAATATTCATAAGACCTACGACATTGAGGCCAAAGGCCAATTGAGTAGTCATCTCTCGAATTCTTGTCTGGATGCCATCATCCAAGGTGTGTGGAGGCAATGCACATGCAGAATCCCCTGAATGAATTCCGGCCTGTTCGATATGTTGCATGATGCCAGCCACATACACCTGCTCACCATCACAGATGGCATCAACATCAACTTCAATCGCATCAGATAAAAAGCGATCTAGCAATACCGGTGAATCATTCGAAACAGATACTGCTGTACTCATGTAGTGCTTCAACTCAGCATCATTATAGACAATCTCCATAGCCCTTCCACCCAGTACGTAGGAAGGACGCACGACTAATGGGTAACCGATTTGATTAGCCAGTGGCACCGCTTCCTCAGCGCTCTTTGCGGTGGCATTAGGCGGCTGTAATAATTGCAATTGATTGACTAATGCTTGGAAACGCTCACGGTCTTCCGCCAGATCTATTGAATCAGGTGTGGTGCCTATAATAGGCACTCCTGCGGCTTCCAGATCACGAGCTAACTTCAATGGAGTTTGCCCACCGAATTGTACAATCACACCGACCGGCTTTTCGATACGACAAATTTCCAACACATCTTCAAGCGTCAGTGGATCAAAATACAGACGATCAGAAGTATCATAATCTGTGGATACGGTCTCCGGATTGCAATTCACCATGATGGTCTCATAGCCATCATCACGCATCGCCAATGCCGCATGCACACAGCAATAATCGAATTCTATTCCTTGACCTATGCGATTAGGACCACCACCTAACACCATAATTTTTTTCTTTTCAGACGGCTCAGATTCACATTCCGTCTCATAGCTGGAATACATATAAGCTGTATTCGTGGCAAATTCTGCTGCACAGGTATCCACTCGTTTATAGATCGGACACACTTCATGTTGCCAACGATAATCACGCACACTACTTTCCGTCTCACCTGTAAACAAATCAGCGAGACGTCGATCAGAAAATCCCTTTCTTTTTAATTGAAAAAGCATCTCTGCATCTATGTCAGCTAAACTTTTACCCTGTAGACTTTGCTCGGTAACAATCAAATCGTGAATCTGGGCAAGAAACCATGGATCAATAGCGGTGATTTGATACAGCTTTTCTATGTCATATCCGGCCCGCATTGCATCAGCGACATACCACAATCGACTCGGCCCAGTTTCGGCAATACGATCGCTGAGATGATGCTCCCAATCAGACTGAGTACGGTCGACTATGGGATTTAGACCATCCATGCCGGTCTCCAATCCTCGCAATGCTTTTTGCAAAGACTCTTGAAATGTACGTCCCATAGCCATGACTTCACCAACAGACTTCATTTGGGTGCTTAACAAGGCAGGCGCCTGGGGGAATTTTTCAAAAGCAAACCGTGGGATCTTTGTTACCACATAATCAATCGATGGCTCAAATGATGCCGGTGTAGCGCCACCTGTAATTTCATTAGCCAATTCATCCAAGGTATAACCCACGGCTAATTTAGCTGCTACCTTAGCAATGGGGAAGCCAGTGGCCTTAGAGGCCAATGCTGATGATCGTGATACACGAGGATTCATTTCAATCACGACCAAACGTCCATTGTTAGGATTGACAGCAAACTGGACATTAGAGCCACCC
>CAZKDD010000119.1:0-4588 GCA_964551535.1 uncultured Thiotrichales bacterium
GAATGAGAAATTAGCCACTTTAATGGCAGCTTATATACTCAACAAGCTACCTAACATTAGCTGTGTTGACATAGATACTGAGGGTGATATCACCCAAACCAGCTTCAAAGAATAGCCACTATCAAGCGCGACACATACAAAAGCATACTGATTACCATTGCTGAACAATTACATATAACTCAATAGTCTTAAGTCTTAGCACTGGCCGTCAAAGTTATATTGCATACGCGTATGTGGAATAGCCAAATCTGTCTCTACTTGCGCCACAGCCTTGAAACCGCAATGCAAGTAAAAACCCATAGCTGATTCACGTGCATTGCACCATATATGTAAGGCGCCTGCTTGTTGTGCCTGTGTGATCAGATAATCCACTATAGACCTTCCAATGCCACTATTCTGTTGCAGTGGACGGACAGCCATGTAACGAATCTGTGCGTACTGCCTAACATCTATATGCACCCGACCCACACCCACTAAACTATCATCCAGTATCGCCATACAATGTATAGCTTGCTTCTCATGTTGATCTTGCTCTGAACCTCTCGGCAAGGATAGCGGTTGACGCAGTAATTCCCAACGTAAGGAATAATAAGCTGAGTAATCCTCTTGGCTGTGCGGACTGCGCAGCAATACATCCGTGTTCAAGCAAATACCACCCAGGTCGTGGCAATGTACTTAAGCCCCTGTTGTAAGACCGCACCGCGATGCTCATGTGTCCAAAAAGGCGGGAATAAAACCAACTTGCCCGCTTGCGGTTTGATTTTGATTTGCTGATACAGAAATTCAGTCTCACCACCAGGGCCCTCAACATCATTTAAATACCAAATTGCCACCAGTTGACGTTGACTGAACTCATGACTACCGCCATCGATATGCCAATGATAAAACTCACCCGGCGCAGTGCGCTGCAGGCCATAACCCATATCTTTGAACGACCCACTGAAGTAGGGAAATTGTTGGCGAAATTCTCGTATAGCCAACCCAAGAGATTTAAACAACGCACGATCCACATCCTGCCAGTGCGACTTACCACTAACCACTAAGTCTGTAGAACGCTTGATATCAGTATTTTCATTTGCTTGTTGACCGATACGCCCTGGGTAGTGATCTTGAGCATTTTGTTCAAAACGCTCAATCACGGAATGACAAAATTGCGCATCTAATGCTTGATGTTTTTCAAACACAAAACTGTTCGGCTTGAGTTCTTGTATGTTGATTAATTTACTCATGATTAATTAAATAGCGTATAAATTCGCTGTCATCGCGATTAATATCCCATCACACTCCAGGTCAAAATAAACATTATAAAGTACTGACTGACTAAAAACGCTGCGACTCAATAATAGCGATTAATTGTTGCGCATCTGCATCCTGCATATTCATAATTCTATCGATCAAGCTTTTCCAATGCTGTTGACTGCGCTGCACCCATTCTTGGAGACCAGATAAATCTTGAGTGTCTCGCCATGCCTCGTAATGTTGTGAAAATGAAGGACATAAATCCTTGCGTAGTGCCGCCATGTTGCCCGCGAAAAAATGTAAAGAAGCAGCATTGTCAGATTTTAATAAATGCGGCAAGGTAACACAGGCATCGGCATATAAATCTTTGATTGATCTCAACATCAATTCCAATCGACGATTATCAATCGAGCTTAATAGCTGTTTCCACTCATCCCCTAGTAATCGAGTAGTCTCTATCTCGCCCTGCTCATGTAACAAGATGCTCTGTAGTTCCGTTTCTGTCATTTGATCCAAAGCCAATTCAGCATCATCGGCGAACGGGTAATAAGAGAAAGCCCTACTCATGGCATTTTCAATTTTGTGCCAACGCCACTCTTGCGCTTTTTCCCACAACATGCGTCGCACAGATTGTTTGCGGATAAAAATAGTTTTACCTAGCGTCATCGCAGGTGGTGCACTCAAGTCTCTGGCATATTCTTGAGTGGTAACGATGACTTGGTAATCGTCGATCTCATGCTGAGACTCCAATTTTGCCAGAAAGAAATGTGGAACGTTGTGTTTTCCAAGCCCTCCGCTATATACCAATCCCTGTGGCAATAACTGCGCATTAATCTGTGGCGTATCGAAAGGATCATAGCTGTGACCATCAATAGTGAGAGTCTGATACTCTTGTTGCTCAATATCTTCCCATAGCGCTTCACGCTGGGACACCCATTCACCAACCTCCTCTTTTGGTAATTTGTCGCTGAGGGAATAACCTAAATCCCAGCGGCAAAATTCACGCATCTTCATCAGGTAAGTACACAGAGTGTAGTTACCTGCGTGCTTCGCATCAGCCAGATTGCAATTATGTTGAACACACTGATTCAATGTCTCAGTTAGCATGATTAATTCTGTATAATGTCAGTTTGCATTGTGGCAAATTATAACAGGACATCAGCATGGCGAGACTAAAAGCCAAGTGGAATAAAAAAAATCAAACCCGTACACCTGAACAGATTGCTTCTGCGGTTGGCTTCAACATATGGTTATTGGCAGCAGAGGCTTGTCTAAATCTTGAAAATGAGGGCTTTGAAACCAATACTCAATCGCAACGATTAGACGTTATATGCGAGTTTTTGGCATTTTCATTGCACCTTGTTGACCGTCTGACCTATGGTGAATTGGAAGAATCAGAGCGGGTGCGTTTCATCAACTCCTTGGGCGTAAGTCTAGCCACTACTGTACAGAGTAACCGCGTCGATGCGAATGGTGCTGGAGAATATCGTACAAGCTTTGTTAAGTTACTCAATCAACGCATGGACGAATATTCCGAGTGTGCCTATGACTCAGAGACCGGTCCTGGTTTCAGTCTCAAACGTGTGCTTGGTAATCATGTCATGCATGCCATGGGGGAAAGAGATAACAAATGGATCCCTGATTATGTGATTGATGCTGAGTCACCAAAAATCATCAAAGGGATCAACCGTGTGATGTTAGGCATGGGTGATTCTATTGAAGAGGCCGATTTTGAAATGCCCATCATTCCTCAGGGAGGCACCTGGGGTGACGGATAAACTCTGGCACTTTGTTTGGCCAAGATTTTTATGCCTATTTTTTTGCATACTGCTGTCCACACCTGTCACTGCTGATAATCAATCCTCTGCTTTACTCAATCACTCTTGCATTCAGGGCTCGCTCACACAGATACAAAATCATTTTCTAGAAAACAACAGCCTGATTTTCGCACGTGGTCAGACCTTATCTCAAAATGATGAAAAGCGCGTATTGTTTGTTGTGTCATATCCTATTAACACCTTTCAAATAGTCTCACTCATTGCATTAGGTAATAGTCACTATGAAGCATGTATTGAAAGTACAAGCATTGAGGTCGACTATCGTGATGAAACCGCGCCTGTACGCAAACTATTCGAGCGCACTTATCGTGGCCATGAAATTTTCAACGACACTATTCCAAACCTAGAATGTGAAACAGAGCCTGATGTGTGTCACTTTTGGCCCTCTTATAACAATCACCCAAATACCACTATTCTGAGTGCCTATGAACTCAGCGACAGTGCCTCAACAAGCTCCTATAATGAAATCGTT
Organism: uncultured Thiotrichales bacterium; assembly: GCA_964551535.1. Classification (GTDB taxonomy): domain Bacteria; phylum Pseudomonadota; class Gammaproteobacteria; order UBA4575; family UBA4575; genus UBA1858. The sequence goes on from CAZKDD010000119.1 coordinate 3,550, forward strand.
AAACTCAAAATCGGACGTCATATAATTTCTCCCAGCCGTGGCCGACTGACCGAACTCGCTCGCACTAAGTTCGCTCTTAGAATGAACAATCAAGTCGATGAATCTGCGAGCGACATCGAAGCCGGTAAGCAAATATATCGAGAAATCTATCAAAACTTTGATCACAAGCTCGCACTTATCATATTCAGCCATACTGCAACCTATGATTGGAACGTGAAAAAAATTAATCGAAATACAGGTCAGATGAGTACTTTGATTGAGGGAACATCATTGGAAATGTATCCATTAAGCAGAAATACTTACTTATCTTTCGGATCAAACTAGATAGCAATCTGAGCATATTTACACTTTAATCACTCATTTAGCCGGTGTTTTTGTGAATATCAGCGCTTTTTAGCGTTATTTCATCAAACTTAAGCCAGACGGTTCCAGTAACTGTAGCAATATGTGAGCGCTTGTCTTATGATTCTGGTTGCTACAGATTTTTATGAAAGGCAATGGTGTTGTTCCCTAAGTGTTACCTCCTTGATAAACCTGATTCATTTACTGTATGCAACAATCTTTATTAACTATATTAAGGTAAATATATTATGGCTACAGGTAGTGTTAAGTGGTTCAACGAATCAAAGGGATTTGGTTTTATCTCTCAAGACAATGGTGGTGCTGACGTATTCGTACATTACAGCGCAATTCAGGGAGATGGTTTCAAAACACTTAAAGAAGGACAACCAGTGACTTTCGAAGTTGAAGATGGCCCTAAAGGCCCTCAAGCAACTAGCGTTGCTGCATCCTAAAGATATATCTTAAGCGCTCAATTTTTGAGTGTGATCTATCTTACGAGCCCCGCTTTCACGCGGGGTTCTTTATTTTAGTGTTTCAGCCTTTAGCTACTGGAGCAGATAATGAAAAAACTATTTATTGGCAATCTTCCAACCACCACTGACCTTAAAGAACTAGAGACCTTGTTCTCTCAATTTGGTCGAGTCAGATCTTCACAACTGATCACAGATGTATTTTCAGGTAAATGCAAGGGATTTGG
>CAZKDD010000120.1:0-4573 GCA_964551535.1 uncultured Thiotrichales bacterium
AAGAAAGCAGCGACTAAAACTTCTGCAGTCAAAATAGCCGCATCTAAAAAGAAAGTTACCGAAAAGGCTGTCACCAAAAAACTTACGACAAAGAAAAATAAAGCGAGAAGTCTCATCCCTGACGAGCCTATGATAGGCACTTCACTGCCCGTTGAAGGCATCGACCCATACATGCCTACTTCTAGTGAAGTTTACATGAGCGAGGAACAACACGAACACTTTCGACGAATACTAGTTGAATGGAAAAAGCATCTTATGCAAGAAGTCGACCGTACCGTTGACCATATGAAATCTGACGCAGCTAATTATGCGGATCCAGCAGATCGGGCAACACAAGAGGAAGAATTCAGTCTTGAACTTCGTACACGTGATCGCGAGAGAAAACTCATCAAAAAAATAGACGAATCGCTAGTGACCATCGATACAGATGATTATGGTTACTGTGAATCATGTGGTATTGAAATTGGTATCCGTCGTCTCGAGGCGAGACCCACAGCAACTCTATGCATCGATTGCAAAACTCTTCAAGAAATTAAAGAAAAGCAGATATATAAGTAGATCGCTTTATGATTAGTTGTGATAGAGACCGCTTTTGTCGCCCTGATCAACAAAATTTAAACATTGAAATCTAAGCTTTACAGAGGACGTTTTGCGCCTTCGCCCACTGGGCCACTTCACTATGGTTCGCTACTGACAGCAACTGCAAGCTATCTCCAGGCTCGCTCAAATGGCGGACACTGGTTCATTCGCATAGAGAATATCGATCCAGAGCGTGAACCTAAAGGAAGCGTACAAAGCATTCTAGAGTGTCTCACCGATTATGGCTTCAAATGGGATGGCCATCCCATATTACAAAATAAACGCATCGCCTATCATCAACATATTGCCCAGCAGCTGCTCAACAAAAATCTAGCCTACAGATGTGTGTGTAGTCGCAAAAATCTCGCTGCAAATGCTATGTCAGGGCCCATGGGGGTCATTTATCCTGGTACCTGTAGAAATTTGCAGTTACCAGCCCAAAATAATCAAGCTATACGCATTAAAACTAACCATACAAGCATCTCATTTGTCGATCATTTCTATGGTTTACAGGAATGTGATATGGCCACTCATAGCGGCGACTATGTGATACTCAGAACAAATCAATTACCCAGCTATATATTCGCCTCCAGCCTAGATGACCTACATGAACATTACACCCAGATTGTACGTGGAAATGACATACTCCCGTTGACTGCTAGACAGATACATCTGAGCAATATAATGGGTCATGACACGGCCGAATTTTTTCACCTACCCATCATCACTGATCCACATGGTGAAAAACTCAGCAAACAGACGCATGCGCCCGCATTAAAGAAAGCCCATGCCAGACACATGCTAGTCAACGTATTAGAAGATTTAGGACAAGGTCCACCTAGATCATTGCGATGGCAGAGCTTAGCCACTGTGTGGGCATGGGCATTTGAACACTGGGATAACACTCAAATACCTAACACCGACAATATTATTTTTTTGGATCGATAAAAAAGCCGGCTATTAGCCGGCTTTTTTAATAATATGTTTGATAGCAATTACTTAGTCATTATCTGCATCTTTATCCCATTCCCATGGCTCATCTTTTGAAATGTGAATAAAAATCCAAACATTACCGACTAACGTAACAACTAACACCAATGCTGCGCCTAATGCCCAGAGAGGATTTGTATAGTGATCGTCAAAACCAACAACATTAAACAATGTGATCATGACAGCTGTCCAAATAGCCATAACGGCCAGTGCTCGTGTAGTTAACATGGTTCTCTCCTAATTTATATCTGTTTTTTATTGTATCTATTGTTATTTTTATCGACCGCCAGGAATAGAGCTGGCATCAAGAAACTTATCGTAATATATGCTTTCTTCAGCAATACCGCCAGATTTTAATAACTCGATAGCAGAGTCAATCATGGCTGGTGGACCACATAAGTAACCCTGAGCATTATTGATGTCTAAAACCGCATTATCTAAGTAGTTTTGTTTGAAATAATCAGTGACATAGCCCTTGGGACCTGTCCAATTTGAACCCTCATCTGCGGATAACACAGGGACATAATCAAATGTATAGTCTTTATTCCATTGAGCTTTAATTTGCTCCATCTCTTCAGCACAATAGAGATCATCCTCTGTACGAGCTCCAAACAAGTAGATACAGTTTCTCTGAACTTGATCTTTCACACAAGCCTCTAGCAATGACTTAATCGCACTCATACCACTACCACCTGCCATGCATACCATTATTGAATCATCAGGGCGGTGATAAAATTGTCCAAATGGTGCATTTAATGTCATTACCGTACCTTCTCGGTCTTCAGCAAATAACCAATCTGTGAATGCACCACCAGGTACATGTCTAATGTAGAATGTAAATTCACCAGGATTTTCGTTGCTAGGTGCTTTAGCAAATGAATAAGATCGCGGGTCTGAAACTCCCTCTACGAATATTTCAGCATATTGTCCAGCAAGCATCTCACGACTGAAATCAGTGTTATCTGCCTTGAATACCAACTCTTTAATATCATGAGTAAGATCAACAATACGGGCAATAGAGCCATTCACAGACAGCATCTCGGTAGCAGTCGCTTCACCCAGTTCCACTTCGACCTTCAAGTCAGATTTCAACGCAGCTTGGCAAGCCAGTGCCATACCTGATTTGAGTTGATCACCATCTAATACGTAAGAAAAATCTGTTAGCTGTTTAATCTTTCCACTCTTAATAGTACAGGCACAGCTACCGCAACTACCTACTCGACAATCGTGTGGCCAAGCCAGTCCATTCTCAAGTGCCGCTTTGAGTAAATTATCGCCAGCTTTAACAGTGAATGTGGCTGCACCATCGTTTACGCTGACTTCAAAATCTTTTTTCTTACCGCCGAATAATCCAAACATTTTTTACTTCTTATCCCTAAATTTGAACAAAAAAAAGCGCCCTAGATACTCTTTGGACGCTTTTACGCACGTATGGCCGACTCTATACGTTGATTGAAATCCCTTGAAGTGTGCCAGAGTTAACATCATCAGCCGACGGCAATACTGTGAATGGAATGATTTTTTCCTTACTGGTGCTTGGATGAGATTTAACCTTGTCATACCATTTAGCAACACCTGGTCTAGAGCTAATCAAATCCCCTGCTCCTGCTATTTCAAGTAAGTTACAGCATGCTGACCAATGGATATCTGCCAGTGAGAAATCACCACAGATAAAATCACCACGCTTAGGTGGATTAAGCACTTGCTTTTCAAGACCATCAAATAGTTTAGCAAGTTCATCCTTATTCATTGAATCACCCATATTTGGGGCAACGCACTCAGTCGCAATGATTGCCCATTGGTACATAATTGCTCGTATAACACCGTTTCGAGGAACCAAAGATGGTCCAAATCCTTTGTCATCTAGATATGACATAACAGCGGTTGTGCCATAAACAACAAAATCGATATCATGTAAAACAGGACCTACGCCATAGGGAGACACTGCTCGAAAATCGTCACTGTTAAGATCTGTGATTACTTCACAATCAACATCAACACCTTTCTCAGCGGCAGTTTGCAAACACTTACCTGTGTTTGGACAGGAAGGATGTCCGCGCAGGATCATTTTAGTTCTTAATTGGTCTCCGATCATAATTTCCCCCTAATTCAATAACTCGATAATCAATTAAGCTGATCACATAGGGTGTAGTGACTCTATCGAGTTAAGATTAGATTAGTTTATATATTAAAAAGTTAGTCTTCTATAGTTAATGCGCCAGATGGACACTGTGATACTGTGTTGCGAATTTCTTCTTCAGAAGCAGCAGTCTGATCAATTACAAATTTGCCATCTTCTACTTTGAATACTGAAGGTGAACCCTGCACACATTTTCCAGCGTGACTACATGTATTTTCGTTCCAAGTTACTTTCATTACTGACTCCTAATTTTTTAGATAAAATCTCTAGCGAACTAGAGATTTTATAATCAACTTAACGCAGATTTTACACTCCGACGATATCGCCTTTCATTGAGTAAAGAGCACATAAAATCTGATCTCTCTCAGTTTGGCCGATATTGTTCTTGTCTAAAGCTTTTAGTACATCGTCACAGACTGCAACAAACTCTTCATCACTGATGTTCATACCAGTGTGTGCAGTTAGCATATCGCGTCCTGTATATTCTAATGGTCCACCAAAGCCCGCGTGCATGAATTCACGAACTAAACGCTTCACATTATCAGGATCACTGTCGATATATCTCTGTTTTACTTTAGGATTAGAAGTGTGGTTGATCCAGATATCGTCAACAATCTTATCAACCATTTCTGCACCGCCTAAGCGGTCGAATAAACTTGCTTCACTCATTTTATAGACTCCTCTCTGTACTTATTTTGAGCTTGAAATCCCCCTCCGCATGCAGAGGGGGTATGTTTGCATTTTAAGCGTAGCCTGCGATGTCATTCATCTTCTTAGCGATCTTTAATTCGCCTTCAGATGCCATCTCATCATCCCACTTGTTCATTTGCTCATTCATGTACTTGTGGAACACTGGTGGTAACA
>CAZKDD010000121.1:0-2850 GCA_964551535.1 uncultured Thiotrichales bacterium
CTTTGAAGATGTAGAAGCCTTTCCTCGTTATTCAACCATCATGGGACGCATTGCCAAAGGCTACACAGAAGAAGAAATCAAGTTGATGGCTGCATATTTCAGTTCGCAAGAAGCTGTGCGCCCTGCTCAAACATTTGACGTTGCTATGGCAGCTGAAGGCAAGAAACTTCACAACAAGTATTGCGAGAAATGCCATGAAAACGAAGGACGCTCTGCGGAAGACGATACTGGCGTGCTTGCAGGTCAATGGCAGCCGTACTTCTTGTACTCCATGCATGACTTCTCTAATGGTGAACGCGCCATGCCTAAAAAGATGAAAAAGACGCTTGATGAAATTTCTTCAACTGTCGGCCACACAGGCATCGAGCAACTTGCACATTATTACGCAAGCTTACAAGACTAAAGGAATACCGCACATGAAAAAATTAAACAGAAGAGATTTTATCAAGCTAGGTAGTGGTTCTGTACTTGCAGGCACGACCGCCATGAGCATTCCTCATGTCGCTCTTGGCGCTACTAAAAAGGTTGTGGTTATCGGTGGCGGTGCAGGCGGTACCATTGCGGCAAAATATATTCGTCAAGCTGATAGTTCTATAGACGTTACATTGATAGAAACTAACAAAGAATATTACACCTGTTTCATGAGTAATGAAGTGATCGGTGGTGATCGTAAAATTGACACTATCAAGCACTCTTATGAAGGCCTTAAAAAACACGGCATCAATGTCGTTAATAGCATGGCAACTGCTGTCGATGCAGATAAAAAAGTGGTAATGACTGCTGCTGGTGACAGCTTCAGTTTTGACCGCTTGATTGTCTCACCAGGGGTAACATTCAAAGATGGCGCGATTGAAGGTTACGATGCAGCTGCTGAAGAAGCGATGCCGCATGCATGGAAAGCAGGCCATCAAACAGCCCTACTGCGTAAGCAATTAGAATCTATGGATGATGGCGGATTAGTCGTTATCGCTCCGCCACCGAATCCATTCCGCTGTCCTCCAGGACCTTATGAGCGTGCCTGCCAAATTGCGCATTATTTGAAACACAACAAGCCTAAATCTAAGATTTTGATTTTAGATGCCAAAGATAAGTTCTCTAAACAAGGCTTGTTTACTCAAGGTTGGAAAGCTCGCTACGATGGCATGATTGATTGGGTGCCAGCCGCTGAAACTGGTGGTGGTATTAAGGCTGTCGACGCATCAAGTATGACGGTCTCCACTGACTTTGACGATTATGAAGTTGATGTAGCTAATATTATTCCACCTCAAAAAGCTGGGAAAATTGCTGAGCTTGCAGGACTCACCGATGATTCAGGTTGGTGCCCCGTCGATCTTGGCACATTCGAATCGACACTACATGCCGGTATGTACGTAATTGGGGATGCAAGTATTGCCACCGGTATGCCAAAGTCTGGCTATGCCGCTAACTCACAAGCTAAAGTATGTGCGGCCGCAGTTGTAGCATCGCTCAATGATCACGATATGGCTGACCCATCTTACGTTAACACCTGCTACAGTTTGGTCGCTCCAGACTATGGTATTTCAGTGGCTGCTGTCTACCGACTAGCTGAGGATCGCTCTTCAATCGCCAAAGTAGCTGGTGGTTTAACACCTAGTGATGCCAGCGCAGATGCACTACAGCGCGAAGTCCAATATGCTTACAGTTGGTACGATAATATTGTTGCTGATATGTTCACTTAATCATTATTCAACAACAGTGATAATCAAAGCGGGGCTACACAGCTCCGCTTTTTTTTGTAATAAATTAGTAGATATTTTGCATTACTCTTAAACCTATGAGTTATCTTAAGGCGTTATTACCCACACAGGATAAACATCATTGGGGGCAACTCCATGGATGTTCAACTAGCATGGTGATCAGTGATGCCATTAGCCAGCACGATGGTCTAGTCGTGGTGCTCACCCCAGACACATTGTCAGCGCAGGCGATCTTACATGAGACTCAATTTTTTCATGGTTCACAATCAGACTTTTTGAGTTTTCCTGAATGGGAAACCTTGCCATACGATATATTTTCTCCACATGAAGATATTATTTCCGACCGAATCTCTGCCTTACACGCCCTTCCCACACTTACTCATGGATGTTTAATTTTACCAGCAGCGACTTGTATGCAGATAATTCCTCCACAGGAATTCATCAACGCCGTTTCACTGGTGATTAATCAAGGGGATAGGCAAAGCCTAGAGGAACTGCGCAATACTCTATTTGCAACCGGTTATCATCATGTTTCTCAGGTGACTTCACGAGGAGAGTTTACTGTACGCGGGTCAATCGTCGACTTTTTCCCTATGGGTTCAGCACATCCATATCGACTGGAGTTTTTTGATGATGAAGTTGAGACAATTCGTAGCTTCGATGTAGAAAAACAAACCTCCATAGAAAAGCTCAAAACTATTAGTCTCCTTCCTGCCCATGAATTCCCCTCGGATGAAGCCTCAATAAAACAATTCAGGCGACGCTATCGTGAAAAAATTGAAGGCGATCCGAATAAAAGCATCATTTATAAAGAAGTCAGCAATGGAAACTTTCCGTCAGGCATAGAATATTACTTACCATTATTTTTTGACCAAACAGCGACGATATTTGATTATCTTCCTAGTAATACACTGTTTATTTTGTACGAAAATGCCATAGAAATGGCAGAAGAGTTTCAAATCGAATTATATACACGCTATGAACAAAGAAGGCATGATGTTGAGCGCCCTATTTTACCGCCTCATGATATTTATCTATCCATAGAAAATTTTCAATCGCATCTTGAAAATTACACGACGGCTACTATCCATAAAAATAAGATCCCAGACAATACTTATCTTAGGCAAAAAAA
>CAZKDD010000121.1:2860-4563 GCA_964551535.1 uncultured Thiotrichales bacterium
TTACCGACGATCAAGATTGATCCGCGGCTACAAGATCCAGCTCAACACTTACGAGCATATTTAGAACGAAAACAAAGCAAGATAATGTTCGCCGCAGAATCTTTGGGCCGCAGGGAGCATATCCGAGATACTTTACGGGGATTCAACATCACGCCAAAAATAGTATCGAATTGGCAGGAATTTCAAGACAGCGACTCGCAACTTAATTTACTCGTCTCTCCGATTGACGATTCAGTAGATTTAACGGAATCAAACGTGGTACTGATTGCCGAACAACAGCTATTTGGTAATCGCACACGCCAAACTTCAAGACGCAAACGTACGCGTGACGCTGACGCCATCGTTCGCAATTTAAACGACTTAACGCTAGGTTCACCCGTTGTGCATGAAGATCACGGCGTTGGTCGTTACCGAGGTTTACAATCTCTTGATATTCAAGCCATAGAAACAGAATTTGTTACCTTAGAATATTTCGGTGGTGATAAATTATACGTTCCAGTAGCTAACCTGCATCTTATCAGTCGCTATACTGGCGCTGATACCGAGAGTGCACCATGGCATAAACTTGGTGCTGACAGTTGGAGCAAGATCAAGGATAAGGCAGCTCAACGTGCTCGCGATGTAGCAGCAGAGCTACTCGAGATATCTGCGCGCCGTGAAGCTAAACAAGGCTATAGTTTTGATACTAACCTCCTTGAATATTCATCTTTTGCATCTAGCTTTCCATTTGAAGAGACACCTGACCAACAAACTGCAATCGATGATGTACTGCATGACATGCATCACAACAAACCCATGGACAGAGTGGTATGTGGTGATGTCGGTTTTGGCAAAACAGAAGTTGCGATGCGTGCGGCCTTTATTGCTGTTAACAATAGCAAACAAGCTGTTGTTTTGGTTCCCACCACCTTATTAGCGCAACAACATTACCAAACATTTGTTGATCGTTTCGCTGAATGGCCTATACAAATCGAATCGATATCACGCTTCAACTCTGCTAAAAAACAAAAACAAATTATTGAAAAGTTAGCTGATGGATCGATAGATATAGTTGTAGGCACGCATAAATTACTCAATCAAGACATCAAATATAAAAACCTAGGCATTATTATCATTGATGAGGAACAACGCTTTGGAGTTCGTCATAAGGAAAAACTAAAATCATTGCGTGCTGAGGTTGATATATTGACTCTCACCGCTACCCCTATTCCACGCACTTTGAATATGTCTCTAAGTGGATTACGTGATTTATCAATTATTGCCACCCCTCCCAATCATCGACATGCAATAAAAACTTTTGTCTCACAATGGAATGATGCCAGTATCAAAGAAGCTTGCACACGTGAAATTAAACGGGGTGGTCAAGTGTATTTTCTGCACAACGAAGTCAAAACCATAGAGAAGACCACCCGTGACTTACAGAAATTATTGCCGAATGCGTCTATTAAGTTTGCTCATGGACAAATGTCAGAACGTGAATTAGAGCAAGTCATGATAGATTTTTATCATGCTCGCTTTAACATCTTAGTTGCAACCACTATTATTGAGAGCGGCATCGATATACCTACAGCCAATACAATTATTATCAATCGCGCCGACCGTCTGGGATTATCACAATTACATCAATTACGCGGTCGAGTGGGACGTTCTCATCATCGTGCATATGCTTATTTGATCACGCCACCCAAAAAAGCCATGACCGC
>CAZKDD010000122.1:0-4557 GCA_964551535.1 uncultured Thiotrichales bacterium
CTGCGTAATTTTGATACATTTTGTTTCTTTTCTGCATATTTGGTAGTGATTATGTTCCATATTTCAGACATTTTCTGAGATTCATTGCCTGGAAAATTATGCCTGAGTAAAAGTCTACATTAGGGTAGAGTTTGCGTTTTATGAAGTAATCATCTTCTAGAGCAATTTTTTCTAATTCCATCGCTGTTTGAAGTAATGGCTGGTTGGGATTGTCTTCACCCATCTCATCTAGCAAGTCGTGACAAATTTGACGAATAATTTTTGCGCGTGGGTCGTAATTTTTATATACGCGATGACCGAATCCCATTAAGCGGAAGCGATCCTCTTTGTCTTTGGCTCGCGCTATGTAGTGTGATAAGTCCTTGCCTGACTCGACGATCTCTGTAAGCATATGAATGACCGCCTCATTAGCGCCACCGTGTGCGGGTCCCCATAGTGAACTGATACCAGCTGATAAGGCAGCGTAAGGACTGGTTTCCGAACTGCCTGATAAACGCACGGTTGAAGTCGATGCATTTTGCTCATGATCAGCATGTAAAATTAGAATTAAGTCCATCGCACGTACCATGGTAGGAGTGAGTGCTGGAGCATCCGAATGATTAAATAGCATGCTTAAAAAATCACTGGTGTAGTCTAGTTCAGTATTTGGCTGATTAAACGGCAAATTGAGGGAATGTCGGTAACACCAGCTAGCGAGGATTGGCATTTTAGCAATCAAGCGATGTATAGATAGCTCTCGTGATTTGGCATCATGCACATCTACGTCGTCATTATGGGTGGCGGCTAGAACGCCCACTGCGGCAATCATCATCGCCATAGGATGTGCGTTTTGATCAAACGCAGCAAATAGATTATGAATCTTATTGTCTAGCGACTTATGCGATTTGATATTGGCTGAATATTCTGCGAGTTGTTGAGCAGTGGGTAATTCACCATACATGAGTAAATAGCAAGTTTCATCGAAGTTACTATGATTAGCTAGTTGTTCAATAGGGTAACCACGATAAGCCAGTCGTCCTTCATCGCCATCAATGAATGTGATTTGGCTCTCACAACTTGCTGTGGATACAAAACCTGGGTCAAACGTGAAATAGCCAAGTTCTTTATAAACTGAGCGTATATCGACTGTGTCAGGGCCATCGGTACCATGCATTACCGGCAAATCGACTTGTTTGCCCGTGGCATTGTCCGTAATGGTCACAGTTTTATTAGTTTGACTAGACATTTAGTCCTCCTGGATTCTAGTACAACGTCCATTAAAGTGGATGTTTAATTAAATCTTCGTCACCATCATTGTGTTTACTCACAGCGTAAACTTAATAAAATAATTTAAATTGATTATCCAACCTATTGATTATGATGGTTTATTTTTGAAAGATAACGCGAGCGTGAAAATCATTCACGCTGGTACTCAATTTTGGCGCTATTCTACATGACTCCGCAGTGGTAATCACTTAATTCGCACGAATGATTAAATTTTGGGCGGTGTTTGTTATTAATGGGGAGCGATTTGAAATTTCTGCAAGATGAAATCCGCAATCGATGGCACATTATTTAGATCTAACAGAGGGAGATGAGAGGGAACAGATGCGATTATCTCATCGCTTGCTAAGGCTATGATATTGTCATCGTTATGACACAGGAGGGGATGACCAAGTTTTGGTCTATGTAACTCAATTTTCATGAATGTTTCACGCTTGAAACCCTCAACTAATATCAGATCTGTTTGATTATGATCAATGTGTTCCAGAAGCTCGCTTAGGCTGAGTTCCTGTTGCTGATCACTAAGTTCGGTCATGAGAGCAAATCGCTTTGCAGAGGAAATTAGCATTTGTCTTGCGCCTGCATGTCGCAGTTTGTAACTATCTTTTTGTGGATAATCCACATCAAAGTCATGATGAGCATGTTTAATGATAGCTAATCGCAGACCGCGATCTTTGAGTATAGGGATGAGCTGCGTGAGCAGAGTGGTTTTACCAGTGCCACTGAACGCACTGAATCCAATAATTGGGGTATTAAAGTTCTGATTAATCATTATTTAAAGGGGGTGTCGATGAGCTGACCTGCGCTAGCTCTTCAGGTGTATTTATATTAGTGAATATTTGCTTGCAATCTGAGAAGTCTACGCTGCAATAATGTTCTTGTTGATACCAAAGATCAATCTTGCGATCTCCGCTTGCGAGAAAGGCAGTTAAACTACTCATTAGTGTTGTGTCAATCAATGCGTAAACTGGCTGGAGACGATGACCGTCATGAGCCACGCAAATTTTTGACTGACTAGCGGCTAATTGTTTATGTAAACGTGATACGTAGTCGTGGCTTAATAAGGGGCCGTCACATGGAGCAGTAACGATATATTCACGCTTAGTCGATTGCATACCACTTAGAAACCCGGCAAGAGGGCCTTGAAAGTCACTCAAATGGTCGCTGACGATGGGGCATCCAAATGCTTCGTAGGATTTAAGATTACGATTAGCATTAATAATAAGTTCTCCCACTTGGGGACGCAGGCGGGTTATTACATACTCAACCATGGCGTGACCATTTAGTTGAATAAGGCCCTTATCTTTGCCGTTCATTCGTTGAGCGCGTCCGCCCGCAAGAATTAGACCTGTAGTGTTTTCGTATTTTTCCATAGTGGGGTTAGAATTGTCATATGTTAGCTCAACGTTACATTATTAAGGAGAAATTTCCATCATGAATATTGATGATAAAACACAAACCGAGATCGAGGCAGCAGTTTTTCGGCGCTTAGTTGAACATTTGCAAAACAGAACAGACGTGCAGAACATCGATTTAATGAATTTAGCTAATTTCTGTAGAAATTGTTTGTCCAAATGGTATGTGGCTGCAGGTGAAGAAAAAGGCTTACAGATTGATCATGAGCAAGCGCGTGAGTTAGTCTATGGCATGCCATATTCGCAGTGGAAGGAAAAGTATCAATTAGAAGCGACGCCTGAACAATTAGAGAAATTTAATAATCGAAAGCAGTAAATTTTATCCATATTAGAAACTCACACATTAACCATTAAGTGCTTATACATCATGAGTGTAGATTTTAGTGATCAACAGTTAATTCGCTACAGTCGGCAGGTTATGTTGCCGCAGATTGATGTGTCTGGCCAGCAAAAATTAATGCAAGCTAAAGTGCTTGTTTTAGGAGCAGGAGGCTTAGGTTGTCCAACCCTAATGTATCTGGCGAGTAGCGGTATTGGTGAGATTGCGATTGTTGATCCCGATACCATTGAGTTGAGCAACTTGCATAGACAACTTCTATTTAGGGAGCAGGATATTGGCAAAAACAAAGCACAGGTAGCGGCACAACAAATTGGTGAAATTAATCCACAATGTGTCGTGTCTGTGGTTGACCATATCCCTGATGATGAGGCCTTATATAATATTGTTTCACATGCGGATGTAGTGATTGAGGGCACGGATAATTTTCAGGCACGTTATCGCCATAATAAAATATGTATGGAGGCTGGCACTCCCTTAGTTTCAGGGGCAGTGATTCGTTTTGAGGGTCAGGTTAGTTGTTTTGATTTCAGACGAACAACTACTCCGTGTTATGCCTGCCTGTATGCCAATGCCGTCGATGAGAACCTCAATTGTAGTGAGAATGGAGTGCTTCCTTCCGTGGTCGCGATGATTGCATCCACTATGGTAACCGAGTGTGTCAAATTGATAACGCAAATAGGTGAAAGTCTTGAAGGACGTTTATTATTATTGGATGCAATGACCATGGAGTGGCGCTCCATAACACTGAGTAAAGATCCAGATTGTCTAGTGTGTGGCAAAGATTTACAAACAAAATTATAAAGTCATGGAAGAAATTAGTCAGCCGCATGCGGTGTTGAATGTAGATGGTAATGAGGTCGTTTTATTAGGCACAGCTCATGTTTCAAAAAGTAGTGCACAGGCGGTAGCAGATTTAATCAATCAACGCGGCTTTGATGTAGTTGCAATAGAATTATGTGCGGCACGATACAAATCGTTAACCCAGCCAAATCTTATGGCTGAGATGGATTTATTTGAAGTAATTAAAACCAAAAAGGCCAGTATGGTTGCGGCCAGCTTGGCACTTGGAGCATATCAACAAAGGTTGTCAGAACAGTTTGATATTCGACCAGGCGAGGAAATGATGACAGCCATTGAGTTGTCTCAGCAACAGGCTTTGCAACTAGAATTAATCGATCGTGATATTGGCATTACGCTGAAGCGCATTTACAGCAATATTCCTTGGTGGCGGAAAATGACGGTGATCTCTGGCCTTGCTGCCAGTGTCCTCACAAATGAGAAAGTATCAGAGGAACAAATTGAGAAATTGAAAACTGGTGATATGTTAGATAGCACTTTTTCTCAATTTGCAGACAGTGCTTATGACTTATATTTACCGTTGATATCTGAAAGAGATACCTATATGGCGGCCAAGATTATTGCCCTATGTGAGCGTCAAGAAAATAAAAAAATTCTTGTAGTAGTAGGTGCTGGACATCTTTCAGGTATCAAAGATCAACTCCATAAGGGTATTGATAAAACCAATCAATGTTTAGAAGA
>CAZKDD010000123.1:0-4471 GCA_964551535.1 uncultured Thiotrichales bacterium
GATCATTCAGGCATCGTTATCGATGAAGTCTGCGGTTATTTACTCACAATGATGTTTGCCCCGTTTGCATGGCAATGGATAATAGTCGGGTTTGTCTTATTCCGAATATTCGACATAATCAAACCTTGGCCCATACGCATGATGGATAAATCTGTTCGAGGTGGCTTTGGGATCGTGGTTGATGATCTGATGGCTGGTATTTATGCCGCTATCTGTTTACAAATTATTATAGTGTTGATGGCATAAGCGTTATAATCAACGCATTACAGTAGGTTCAAATCTCAGTTATTTTAAATTCTTGCTCAAGTCTAGTTTATTTATGAACATTAAAACTCGCTTCGCTCCCAGCCCCACTGGCTATCTGCATATTGGTGGCGCTAGAACTGCCTTATTTTCTTGGCTATTCGCACGCCATCATGGCGGCAAATTTGTATTGCGTATAGAAGATACCGATCGTGAACGCTCTACTCAAGAATCTGTCGATGCAATTTTACGTGGTATGGAATGGCTGGGGATGGATTATGACGAGGGGCCTTATTATCAGACACAACGTTTCGATCGATATCAAGAGGTTATCACGCAGTTGCTGGATAAGGGTAAAGCTTATCGTTGTTATTGCACTAAAGATGAATTAGATGCTTTGAGAGCAGAGCAGCAAAAAAACAAACAAAAACCTCGTTATGATGGTCGTTATCGAGATTACTCGGGCCCCATTCCAAGTGGCATAGAACCGGTCATTCGCTTTAAAAATCCACTCGAAGGGGAAGTCGTAATTAATGACAAGGTATTGGGTCAGGTAGTAATTAATAATCGTGAATTAGATGATCTAATTATCGCGCGCTCAGATGGCACGCCGACATACAACTTGACTGTTGTGGTTGATGATCTAGATATGGAAATTAGTCATGTGATTCGAGGTGATGATCATATTAACAACACGCCTCGTCAGATTAATTTGCTGCACGCTATAGGTGGAGAAATACCTATTTATGCACATTTGCCCATGATTCTTGGTAATGATGGTAAGCGCATGTCTAAACGGCATGGTGCTGTGAGTGTGTCTGCCTATGCAGAAGAGGGTTACTTACCAGATGCTTTGTTGAATTATTTAGTGCGTCTTGGTTGGTCACATAAAGACCAAGAAATATTTTCTATTGATGAAATGACTTCACTATTTTCACTGGAGAATGTGAACAAATCAGCAGCGGCCTTTGATTTAGATAAATTGCAATGGTTGAATCAACACTATATCAAACACAGTGATGATCACAGTGTCGCTGCTTGGTTATCGCAGGCATTTACTCGCAAAAATATTATTCACGAAAACAGCCAAAAATTAACTAAGGTGGCGAATCTACAAAAAGATCGCTTTAAAACCATTAATGAACTCACCGAAAAAAGTGAGTATTTTTTCTTAGATGAGTTGCCTGCTTATGATGAGCCATCAGTAAAGAAACATTTTAAATCAGCAACCGCAGACTTGCTTACTGAGATTTGCACGGGATTCCAGCAAATCGATGATTGGAAAGCTGAAAATATACAATCTGTGATCGATCAGTACATAGAGAGTAGTGGCCTCAAGCTTGGCAAAGTCGCACCGCCGATACGAATTGCAGCGACAGGCAGTACAAACTCTCCCTCGATTGATATCACTCTTGAATTAATCGGTCAGTCACTGGTCATCAAGAGGCTGCAAGCTGCCATAGAGTTTATAAAACAAAATATGTCCGATCAGTAAGTGGTCGTCACTATTCGATGCAGTGTGATCGTCATTAAGAAATTATCAGAGATATGGCTTATCTAAGTAGGTAACGCTACGAAGTTTAATAAAATACTGCACTTGAAAAGCTGTGCTGGCGCCAAATGCAAGTAGGCCATTGCTCGCGGTAATGCCTGACAGTAGTTGCCACTCCACGGGTGCCAGAATATCTCCAAAGCCTAGCGTGGTGAACGTTACCAATACAAAATATAAGGTAGTTTCAAGATCCGCGAACATGCCGATAGCCATGTATACACAGCACCATAAAATAGTTATCAGTATGTGTGCGAACACTACCCATAGTATGGATGTGCTAAGAGTCAGAATCGACATCCAGCGATTATTTTTATGTTCTGCCCATTTGACTAATAAGCTACCTTCTCTTAAGGCATACCAGAAAACACCTGCATGAATCATGCTTGCGAAAATAACTGTCGATATACCAATGAATAATTGTATCAACATAAAAAAGACTCAAATGCAGAAAAAACTAAAGTATCAAAGTATTGATAAACTCACAAATACTAACCGCAAGCTTTGGGTATGAAGTTGATGGTTTTAGTCATGACAATTAATTATGACAATTAAATATGACTAATAGTCGAAGTCGATTGTATAGATTTGTTGCACAACACGAATCAAAGAGACGGTTTTGAATCATTATTTCTCGCGAGTGTGAGTTAGCTTATATTGATTGGCGCAGTTTCGTATTTTACTTGAGAGTGGCTGCCGTCGAAGGCATAATGTCACGTCCATCAGATTTGGGGCTATAGCTCAGCTGGGAGAGCGCTTGCGTGGCACGCAAGAGGTCGGCGGTTCGATCCCGCCTAGCTCCACCAAATCAAATTATATGCGAATGCTGATGTGTTGAGCTTACTATTGAATGTGATCATAAGCTCACCATCTTTCACTCAATGTATCATAGCCGCAAAGGCGCTCTAAATTATGTACAAACTCATTCTCACACTTCTGGGTTTTTTCTGGCTGGGCATACTCGGCGCTATATTAGGTTTTTTCATAGGGGGGAGTATTGATCGTGCTAAGTCTTATGGCATCGGTGGTATCAACCCTCTCGCTAATGCAAAACGACAGGAGGTTTTCTTAGCCACCTGCTTCACCTTGATGGGTAAGTTGGCCAAATCAGATGGCCATGTCTCTCAACAAGAAATCAATCATGTTGAAGACTTTATGCGCCAGATGGGAATGACACAGGAACATCGCCAGCAAGCCATCGCCCAATTTAAGCGTGGCACCGTCGCCGATGACGCATTAGTGACCGAAGTTTGCCAACAATTCATGTTGCATTGTGGTCAAACATTGCATTTGCGTCAGGCTTTACTCACTTATCTGATCGTCATGGCTTTGGCTGATCAACAACTGGATCAAGCAGAAGAGAAGACACTGGAGCAAATAGCCTTAAATTTGGGCTATCAATCTGCTCAATTTAAACAATTATTAGACATGATCCTTAATCAGGCGCAATTCGCTCAGGGTCGTCCAACCTCACAATCCAGTGTAGAGGAGGCCTATAAGGCCTTAGGTGTACCTGCAAGTAGCTCTGATCAAGCGGTTAAGCGTGCTTATCGTAAATTAATGAGTCAACATCATCCAGATAAACTCATGGGGCAGGGCATGCCTGAGGATATGATCAAAGTGGCTACTGAGCGTTCCAAAGAAATTCAGGCGGCCTACGATCTCATCAAAGAACAGCGTCCAACATTAAAGTGATAGCTTATCTAGACGACCTGAACTAAATCGAGACTAGTAAACTAAATCGAGACTGGTATAAGACCTATGCTAAGACTAATCTTAAAATTGGCTTGAGATTGGCGGGCTGGCGAAGCGCATTTTGAGATTGTTTTTAGCAGGCATCCATTCCATAATTTCGTTTTAGATTGTTAATTATAGGGACTGTAATTATGAAAGATCCGCTTATTTTTAAGACTGGTGAAGCCACTGTTTATGCCAGCCATGATCAAGGCACTGATGCTATGCCAGAGATTGTATTAGGCCGTGTCGATGGTCCAGTGGGTACCGCTTTTGCCACGCTAATGGGGCAAACAGAAGGGCATACACGCATGTTTGCTGTGCGGGCGTGTAATCAACAAGTGAAGCCCGCAGCATTGATTGTGCCAAAAGTAACACTGAAAGATACGAAGATGATCAATCTCTTTGGTGGCGTGGTTCAATCGGCTGTGGCAGACGCAATTCTTGATAGTGTGATTGAGGATGTGATTCCGCGTGATGAAGTGAATGATCTATGCATGATAATTCTGCTGTGGATCGCACCCGAGTGTCTTTCAGATCCGGATAAGAAAGATCTTTACCGCACCAACTATGAAGCGACCAAGTTGGCCTTGAAACGCGCAATGAATGACGAGCCAGGTATTGATGAGCTAATAGCGAATCGCAAGAAAATCTGGCATCAGATGTATCATCCTGAAACCGGTGAGTCTTTGTGGGATTAAAGGCGCCATCAGAATCGATAATTAATAAAATGATTTAAAGCCCATTGATACGAGCTTTAATGTCAACTTAAAAACCTAAACCTATGTTAAAGACAAATACCTATTTCGATGACCAAGTCATATCTATCGCATACCAAGGGGCCATATTGCCCACTACGGTTGGAGTCATGAGTGCCGGTAGTTACACTTTTAATACAACTCAGAATGAAACCATGACCATTATTGACGGTGAGGTAAGAGTAAA
>CAZKDD010000124.1:0-4462 GCA_964551535.1 uncultured Thiotrichales bacterium
TGGTTTTCCATTTTGGCATAGAGTCTCTTAGATAGCTTTGAATATCATCTGCCAAGTGTTGGAAGTAATCACTGGTGGTACGACCACAGCCAGGACAGGAAGTTACGGCAGGAGCGAATGCACGCAACTCTAGAGATTGTAAAATCTCCTGGGCTACGAGCACTTCCTCTGTTCGAGCGCCACCGGGTTGCGGTGTGAGAGAAACGCGGATGGTATCACCGATACCTTGTTGTAATAAAATAGCTAGGGCGGCTGAGGAACTGACTATTCCCTTAATTCCCATGCCTGCTTCAGTTAAGCCCAAATGTAAGGCGTAATCACAGCGTTGGGCTAATTCTTTATATACACTGATGAGTTTAGGGCTGCTGCTTAGCTTGCATGAAATAATAATCTTGTTGTGAGCAAGACCTAACTGTTCTGCATAGGCAGCACTGTCAAGTGCCGAGCTAATCAGTGCTTCTCTTATTACCTGATCATATGAAGCGGGTTCAGATGATTTTTGATTGTTATCCATATGTATAGCAAGTACTTGCGGATCTAAGCTACCCCAATTAACTCCAATACGTACTGGTTTTTGATATTCAATGGCTGTTTCAATCATGGCAGCGAACTGACTATCACGTTTTTTTCCGCGCCCTACATTGCCGGGATTGATCCGGTATTTATCTAAAAGTTGAGCGCACTCAGGCACCTCTGCGAGCAACTTATGCCCATTAAAATGAAAATCACCCACCAGTGGCACATCGATATTCATACGTGCTAATTGATCTTTGATTTTTGGAACAGCTTGAGCGGATTCAAGGTTATTGACAGTGATACGTACAATCTCTGAACCACTCTGGGCTAAGTCTGCAATTTGTCCAGCTGTGCGAATGACATCTGCCGTGTCAGTATTTGTCATGGATTGCACAACAATCGGAGCATCGCCGCCGACGGTGACTTGTCCAATTTGAACTGGAGTCGAACTGCGTTTTGAAATTAAATTGTCATCAGACATAGAGGCTGTAGTCTTTTAATAATGTCGTTTAGGGTATAGTTTAACTAAAACAGTCACAGATATCGAAGTGGTTTAATCGTTGATATGAAGCTTTGTCAGAAAAAACATTCATTTGCAACCTCGGGGCGTGGATTTATTGAAATCACAGCGGAGTTACAAAATGCAGTCGCTGATAGTGGTATACAAATAGGCCTCTGCCATTGTTACATACATCATACGAGTGCTTCATTAGTGATCACTGAAAATGCTGATTCTGATGTTTTATCTGATCTTAATAATTTTATGAATCGTTTGGTTGTAGATGGTGATCCTTGTTATTTACACCGTGCAGAAGGGGCTGATGATATGTCTGCTCATATTCGCTCAGTGTTGACACAAACGGAGATTACTATACCCATTGTAAAGGGTCATTTGGATTTAGGTGTTTGGCAAGGAATATATTTATGGGAACATCGTGCACATCAGCATTTGCGTACACTGACACAGACAATTCAGGGGAATTAAATGTTCCGTAATGCTAGGTGCATCACTTTTGATCTGGATGACACGCTTTGGCCTGTTGCTCCTGTTATAGAGATGGCTGAGCAAAAGCTCTATGATTGGTTGCATAAGCATCATCCAAAAATTACCGCAAAATATAGTCATCAAGCGCTATCTCAGCATAGGCAACATTGGTGTCAAACTGTTCCTGAGCTGGCTCATGATGTCACCCAGCTACGTTGGCAGCATCTTGTTGAGTTAGCTAAAGAGTTTAACTATGGGCAGGAATTGGCCGATCAAGGCCTAGCTTTATTTCGCCAACATCGCAATCAAGTCACGCCTTTTGACACGGTGGAGCCAGTTCTTTCCACGCTGCAAAAGTCTTATACTATTGGTGCAATAACTAATGGTAATGCGCAGTTAGAACACACACCGTTAGCTAAGTATTTTAAATTTTCAATCAGTGCTGCTCAGATAGGCGCAAATAAACCTAGCTCTAGCTTATTCAAAGCTGCAGCCACACAGGCTGATGTCGAGTTGGAGCAGCTCGTACATGTCGGTGACTCTGCTGAAGCAGACGTCATCGGTGCCAATAGAGCTGGGTGTTGTTCGGTTTGGTTTAATCCAACACATCGAGTATGGCCAGGTGGACAAAACCCACATGCGGTCATTCACTGTTTAAGTGAATTGCCAGCATTGGTTAACAGGTGTAATTGAAGTGTCATTAACATCATGATTTTTTGGTTGAATTAATCAAGTAGAATGATTGGGTACAGCATAAGTATTTACATAAAAACAAGTAGATAATCAAAAAAACGATACGGAGTTGAGTATGAGTGATAAACAAGAAAAAACCCTAGAAGAGCGAATGAAGGCGCTTGAATTACTGCAACGTAACACCCGTATTGCGATCATTATTTTGGTTGGTTATTCCATTTATGATGTCGTCTCTATGGATAGTGGTTCTGACATTATATTTGCTCATAAAGTTAAAGCGCGTGAGTTTGAGTTGATCGATGGTCAAGGCACGGTGTTTGGTAATTGGCGAGTATTTGGAAAAGATAATATAGAAGCTGGTTTAATGATGGAAAATGGCACGGGACAACAGGCGCGTATGACGGCTGAAGGTATGAGTCTGACTGAAGGTCGAGTGAATCCTTCATTGCGAGCAAAATTTGATGAAGAGGGCGTGCATTTATACGACACTGATGCAGTTTCATCTTCATTAGATTCACCCGAATACAAGTGACCAGCCCAGACTATTTGAAATGTATTAATACAATGATGTTGTCACATAAGCATCATCATAAATAACCATACGCCACGATCGGCGATAAAGCGACGGTCTGCTTGAATGGTTATCCCCCTCCTTGGATCAGGAGGGGGAGATAATTAAAAGATAGTAATCCAGAACCAAAATGCAATACACATGAATAATGTGAATAGGACTCCGGCACCAAAGAAGGAGCCACATAAAGACTGTGTGTCCTTCGGTAATAACAGAGAACTAAATACCTCCTTATAAATTTTATTGAACATGTTGATCTCCTTGAGTGAAATTCACTGAAATTCGATGCATAAGCCATGCCAAATGCAATCTATAAGTATTTTGCCTAGATACGCTGATGATTGGTGGTGATGGACATTATAAATGTCCGTTTTTGGTGCTATCTATGCGTATCCTGCACATAAAAAAACCACACCATCGACACAGTTCTATCGTGTCTGATTTAAAGGTCAAGTTCTGGATTAAAAAATTTTTAGTAGCCAGGTTTCCATTTAAGTTTTTTCTCGATAGCTAGAATCATTAAGTTAGCAATGTCTTGTTCTGTTGCCGTTTCAATACCCTCTAAACCCGGGGAAGAGTTGACTTCTAATAACAGTGGTCCTTTATTTGACCGGATTATGTCAACACCTGCTACAGATAATCCAAAGACTTTAGCTGCTTTTACAGCTAGTGTTTTTTCTTCCTTTGTCACTTTTACAACTCTTGCTGTCCCACCTTGGTGTATATTTGCACGGAATTCACCTGGAGCTGCACAACGCTCAATAGCTGCTACAACTTTTCCATCAATTACGAGACATCGTAAATCTTTTCCTTGCGCTTCTTTGACAAATTCTTGAACAAGTAAATTGGCCTTCAATGATTTGAACGCATTAATAACTGATTCGGCTGCTTTTCGAGTTTCTGCTAACACAACACCTCGACCTTGTGTGCCCTCAAGCAGTTTGACGATTAACGGAGCACCACCCACCATATCGATGAGATCACTTGTAGCTACTGGTGAATTGGCAAAACCAGATGTTGGAATATTTAAGCCAGATTCTTGAAGCAATTGTAAAGAGTAAAGTTTGTCTCTTGATTGACTGATGGCTGTTGATCGATTCAATGCAAGCACCCCTAGACTCTCAAAGTGACGTGTCAGTGCGCAGCCATAAAAAGTCACACTGGGTCTAATACGAGGAATAATTGCATCTATATCATTTAGGATTCTTCCACCGCGATAATGAACTTCAGGGGTCTCTGCATCCAGCTTCAGATGACACTGTTTGATATTGAAGAATTCCATTTCATGACCACGCGCTGTGCCAGCTTCCAAAATTCTTTGGTTGCTATAGAGTTCTGGATTGCTGGCTAATATACCAATTTTCAGGCCTGAACTGGCAATTGGCTTTTTCCCATAAAGCTCATTGATTTCCTCATTTGTTTTACTACCAAGGATAAAGCTCTCAGAAGGGTCTACTAACATACGATTCTGCATTGCTTCTCGACCAAGTAGCATACGATATCCCATTGAGTCTCGGTTTGTTAAAGTCACTTCCACATCAATGATATTTTCGCATATGTTCATTGGTACTCTGATGACATAGCGTTTCTCTGAGGTGCCAGAAGAGCTTTTTACAGAGCGTCGATCAATTATAGGTGCCTCACAGCGAACAGATGTTTTCCTATTCATTTGTAATGGATGAATCTCAAAACTTACC
>CAZKDD010000125.1:0-4415 GCA_964551535.1 uncultured Thiotrichales bacterium
GTGCCAGGTAACATTTTGTTATTGATGCCACGTCCCGCAGAATCATCGATGTAGAAGGACTTCAAGAAGCTGTATAGCCAATCTGCGCCACGCGCACGCGCTTTCACACTTAGATCTGGCGGTGTAGCACCAAACCAGGCTTTTCCTTGTTGCGCAGTCATCGCCACTGTCATGGTATCGCCAAGCTTAGCCCCTGTGAAAATCATATTTTCACGCATATTAGCTTCGCTGATGCCAAGATCCGCAGCCACGCGGTTGTAACGACTGAATGCAGCTGAATGACATGACAGACAATAATTCACGAAAGTCTTAGCACCACGTTGTAGAGACTTCTGGTTACCTGTATCCACATTCATATGAAAAATCGGACCGCCTCCACCTGCTGCCCATGCACTCGTTGATACTAATAACGTTGTGAGGCAAATTGATTTAATCAAATTTTTCATCCCGTGACCCTCTCTGGAACTGGTTTGTCTTGATCTAAATTGGTGAAGGCTGCGAGTACTAATGTGACAAATAAATATCCCACAGGAATAGCCCATGTCTTCCATGTTAATGCCGCGATATCGGCATTATTTCTGAACACATCATAGGCTGTGATGATGGCAACCATCGCTACGAACCAGAACAGATAGTAAGCGGCTGTTCTTCGAGTGCTGTAAATACCAAGTATGGCGAAGAATATGAAATACACCTCAGATAGACGCAATGCCATTTGAGATGCCATAGGTGTTACCGCTTGCATACCTAGGTAACCCAACCAAACGAACGCGACCAAGAACACGGCGAGATTAACCTTGTATAAGAAACTACGATAGCGTATCGATCTGACTTTGTTCTTATCTATCCATGGCAAGAAGAACAAGATTACTACCGCGGCACCCATGGCAACTACGCCAAAAAACGGATTAGGTATGGCACGCAGAACAGTATAGAACGGCGTGAAGTACCAAACCGGTGCAATATGTTCTGGTGTCGCTAGTGGGTTGGCTGGTTCAAAGTTAGCATGCTCCAAGAAATATCCACCCATCTCAGGTGCAAAGAACACAACCAATGAGAAGATGAA
Organism: uncultured Thiotrichales bacterium; assembly: GCA_964551535.1. Classification (GTDB taxonomy): domain Bacteria; phylum Pseudomonadota; class Gammaproteobacteria; order UBA4575; family UBA4575; genus UBA1858. The sequence continues at coordinate 1,067 of CAZKDD010000125.1, forward strand.
TAAAAACACCACGATGCCCACAATATCTTTAACTGTGTAGTAAGGGTGGAAAGGAATACCATCAACAGGTACGCCATTAGCATCTTTATTTTTCTTAATATCGATACCGTCTGGGTTGTTAGAGCCAACAGTGTGTAAGGCTGCAATATGAGCCAACACTAATCCAAGAAGTACAATCGGCACAGCGACTACGTGTAATGCAAAGAAGCGGTTCAAGGTAGCATCCGAAACCACATAGTCACCTCGAATCCAGACAGCTAAATCCTCACCGATGTAAGGAATAGTTCCAAATAGGTTCACAATTACTTGCGCACCCCAGTAAGACATCTGGCCCCATGGAAGCAAATAGCCCATGAAGGCTTCTGCCATTAAGCACAGATAAATCATCATGCCAAATAGCCAAATTAATTCACGTGGCTCCTTAAAAGAACCATACATCAAGCCTCTCAGCATATGTAAATAGATCACCACGAAAAAAGCAGATGCGCCGGTTGAATGCATGTATCGGATTAACCATCCCCATTCGACATCACGCATAATGTACTCAACAGATGCGAAAGCAAGCTCGGCATCTGGCTTGTAGTGCATAGTTAAAAACACACCCGTAACGATCTGTAGCACCAAAACTAGTAGTGCTAATGATCCAAAGAAATACCAAAAATTGAAATTTTTTGGTGCGTAGTATTTGGAAAGATGGTCTTCCCAAAAACTCACGATAGGCAGTCTATCGTCGATCCATCCTATAATTCCGCCTGACTGTTTACTCATTATGCTGCTCCCTGTTCTTCATCCAACTCGCCAATCAGCAAAACATTGTCACTGAGGTATTTGTATGGAGGTACCTCAAGGTTGTTGTTTGCAGGCACATTTTTATAGACGCGACCCGAAATATCAAATAGCGAACCATGACAAGGACAGTAAAAACCACCTTTCCAATCCGCTCCTAGATCAGCCGGTGCAAGCTCAGGTCTGAATGTAGGTGAGCATCCTAGGTGAGTGCAGATCCCAACCAGCACTAGAACCTCCGGCTTCAGTGAGCGATTGGCATTGCGAGCGAATGCAGGTTGCATGTCTAACGCTTCTGAGTCGGGATCACGCAGTTTAGATTCCACTTCACCTAAAGCTGAGATCATTTCCTGTGATCGTCGCACAATCCATACTGGCTTCCTGCGCCACTCAACTTGAATTTTTTGACCCACTTCTAATTTACTTATGTCAACTTCTACCGGTGCTCCGGCAGCCAACGCTTTCGCGCTAGGACTCATCGTGGAAACAAATGGGACTAGAGCTGCTGCGCCACCTACTGCTCCGACCACACTAGCACTCACTGTCAACATTTTTCGTCTTCCAGTGTCTATTTCGTGCTCCGACATGTATAACTCCTTAATTTATAGATACTAGTACTGATGGCAGCGCTGTTTGAAATTTTAACACCGCAACGATACTTGTCCTTCTGAAAGTGCGCGCTAGGATGGCTTATGTGACAAAAAACGTCAAGATGAAACCGCCCTGAATATCTCTTATGGCTATGGTTTATACCGGATTATCTATATCGAAAAAGCAGTGTTGCAGGCCAAATTGCTGCGTCAAATGAGCAGCTAGTGCCTGAACACCATATCTCTCCGTCGCATGGTGCCCTGCCGAAATGAAATGAATCCCACTTTCACGCGCAATGTGTACGGTTTGTTCGGAGATTTCACCGCTGATATATACATCTGCTCGAGCTTGGATAGCCTCGTCAATCATATTTTGTGCCGCGCCAGAACACCAGGCCACCCGCTGTACTTGAGACTGACCGCCATCGATGTGCATAGGTACGCGCTGAAACTGCTCTTCACAACGCCTCAGAAGTGCTGCAATGGGCACAGGCTCTGACAAGGTCACAATGTTGCCAATAGAATTTTTTAAGCCCTTATGAAGCGGCTGCGGGTCTGTAAAACCCAATCGATACCCCAATTGGACGTTATTGCCCACTTCTGGGTGAGCATCCAGAGGCAGATGATAGGCGATAAGACTGATATCCTCGGCCAATAGCTTTTTTAACCGGTTTTTTTTAATCCCGGTAATCACCTCGGCTTCGCCCTTCCAAAAATAGCCATGGTGAACCAGCAGTACATCTGCACCCCATCGCGCAGCAGCCTCAATAGAGTCCAAATTAGCCGTCACTGCCGTAGCTATTTTATTGACTTGTGGTCTGCCTTCAACTTGCAAGCCGTTGGGACAATAATCTTTGAATTCGCGAATTTTTAAATAATGATCTGCGTAGTTCACAAGTTCGTTCAATGTTGTCATAGTGTCAATAAATTCTGCAGTAAGGTTTAGGAGATGAGCATGTTTTCATTAAAATATCACAGTCATATGTTTGATTGGTACTCAACACCAAGTGAACTGCCAATGCCAAGTGAACTGCCAATGAAAGGAAACCCGCCACTAATCTAGCCCATACTAGAGTTAACACCCTATGAACAAATCCCTATTCGAAAGCGGTAGACCACCACTGACAGCCCGTTGGCTGGGTAAGCTGATGCATGTGACCATTGCCACCGCATCGATAAGGCGGCACTACTGGCGGCTTGATCGAGCAGCCAGCGCAGCCGAAACTTGTCTGCCCAAAACGCGAGGGGGCCGGTAGCGTGTTGTCGCGTAAAACGCTGAAATTTCTCTCTCAGTCCATTGGTGTTGGCCTGCTAGCGGCCTTTTTATTGGTTGTACTATCACAAAGCTTATCCCTGTTGCCCTTCACACCCCTCACAAATGCGCATAATCAGGGGGCTTTTTCTTATTCTAAGGCGGTCACGCGAGCCTCACCGGCCGTGGTCAACGTCTACACGCAAAAACAAATCCGCGGTACACGTCGTTTATCAAGAACTCATCCTCAACTAGATCAATTGCTTCAACAACTCTACGGTCAACCCAACAATCGCACCATGACCAGCTTAGGTTCGGGAGTAATCGTCAGTCCGGATGGACACATACTCACCAATCATCATGTGATTGAAAGCGCGCAAGAAATCGAGGTGTCAACGACTGACGGCCGCCAGTTCCAAGCCTACGTGGTGGGCGTGGATCCTGACACCGATTTAGCCGTGCTCAAAATCAATGCCGATAATCTCATGAGCATTTCCCTCGGTGACTCAAATGCACTCAAAACGGGTGACGTGGTGCTAGCAATTGGCAATCCCTATGGCCTAGGCCAAACCGTATCTCAAGGCATTATTAGCGCAACTGGGCGCAATCAACTCGGCATCAATGTATTTGAAAATTACATTCAAACTGACGCAGCGATTCATCCCGGCAATTCAGGAGGGGCTTTAATTAATGCCAACGGAGAACTCATCGGTATTAACAC
>CAZKDD010000126.1:0-4395 GCA_964551535.1 uncultured Thiotrichales bacterium
GAAATTGCAGCCATAGCAGCTATCATCTTACCCATCGCTGTGACGGGTGTGATATCGCCATAACCAACCGTCGTGAGGGTAATGAGCGCCCAATACATGGCATCTGGTATAGAACTAAATGCCGTTGGATGAACTTGATGTTCTGCGTAATAGATTAATGAGGATGCGATAACGAATACTACAAGGAAAATATAAAGAGCCGCATAAAAGGATTTTCGTTCCTCTAGTATTGCTTGGCTCAAATCGGTAAGTGCAGAATTATAAGAAGAAAGTTTTAAGACTCTTAATAATCGTAAAGCTCGAAGGACTCTCAAATCAGCTCCCGGAAAGATTGCTTGCAAATAAAATGGTAAAATAGAAAGCAAATCGATTATTCCTCCGAAAGAAAAAATGTATTTCAAGCGAGCATTGAATGAGGATTTTTGCTTCTTTGTATTTTCGAGCGGTGCAGTCCAGAGCCTAGCCAAAAAATCAGCACTGAAAACAACGACGCTAAATATTTCGAAATAGTCAAAATAAACCGAGTATCCAGCCCTTAGACTAGGAACGGAGTCTAAAGTGACCGCAATAAGATTGAGGAAAATCAATCCATGTAGCAGATTATCGAATGACCTACTCTTAGAGTCACCGAACTTGGCGGGCTGCAGAAGCGTATGCGTCCGTTTTTGTAGTTTGGAGTACAAGTTGTATGGCGCCTCAAATAATTACTCCGTGGTAGGCTAACACAATTATTTAGATTAAAAAATATTTCTTCTAATTACTCTATTAGACGCAAAATTAAGCAACACAATTGTTTGCAAACAGTAGCACGATTGCATAAAGAAGCGGTACAAAGTTAAGGGTAGGCAACTTATTCACCTTCTCTCCATTTAGATTTTATTTCAAAGTCGATGAGCGCTGAATCCTGGATATCTACGGTCTATACCAAAATTTGGATCCGGCTTTTATCAATGGGGATGAAGATGTGTGAGGACCATGGTTGTCAACTTAGAATTTTGCTTTTCAAGATCCTCTATGATATCAAAATGATGTCTATTATTTGACTTGAACCAACCACATTTCCAAGCGGTAGCAAGTTGCTGTGCCTGGTCAATGTAAATCGCCCTCTCATCAGATCCGACCCAAATGGTCACTTTCACATTTTTATGCTTTGCATGTAAAAGTGGACTTTCTAACTGAGCCAACTCTTCAGTTAGTCCGATCTCATCTCGATATTTCGAATAGAAAATAGGGCGTAAATCGCTAATCGGCGAAATAAGTACTGTGTGATTGATCCTTGCAGCTAGCTCATCGCTTAAGTTTTCTGAGGTAATGCACTGGCCTGCCAGTTGCGCACCTGATTGATGACCAAGCAAAATTATTGGACCCGAATACTTTCTGGCAATATTTGCAATGCATTCTGATAATGCAACCCGCATTTCGGAAAGGCTAACATCAGGTGGCTTTGGTAAATTAGGGAATATGCACCTGACATTATTAAGAATTGGACCCATGCCTAAGTGAGAGAAAACACTTTTGTCATAACCCGTCCAGAAACCACCATGTACAAATAGCAAGTTTGCTTCGACATAGGCTCCAGGGCTGAATATATCCATTCTCATCGAACTCTTATCTCCATAAGGCATATCGAGCTGCGCTTTAGAATCTTTCTTAAAACGGTTCTGAACCTGTTTCGAACTGGCAGTCCAATTCTTAAGAAATAAATGTGCGGCAGGAATTAATTTTGCACTATTGAAGGCCTCGTCATAATTATTCATTGCTACATATCCGCAGTCCGATAGTCACAGTTCAAGCATATCTATTAACATAATTTTGAAAATTTACTAAATCAAAATGTAATTTATTATTTTTTTACAATAAATTAACGAAAAATCTTTATTTATATGTGATCGGAGCAGGATCGTTATCGATAAATATACTCAAGGGTTTTCGCCCATAATCCATTCGACTTCAGGAGCTGGGATCAAGCGCCATTTGCTCAAGGGCCCCACCATGATTTTTAGGAAGTACATTTCAACCCATAAGGCGCGCGGCAGGGGTGGTAACCATGAGGGATCAGAACCACCTCACAACCAGCTCCTGATACCATCACACCCCTGGATCACAGACCAATCATGCAGTAACCATAATCTCGGAACAGTCCGATGTGGCTGCACATTGCTTCCACGGTTGTGATTACGTTGGAAGAGTAAGGATAAAAGAGATGCACACTTACACGCTACTAATTACTTGTATTCTTGCGGTATTACTCATTTTTGCATACAAAATGTTTGAAACTTACGGTATTTTAGGTTTGCAGTTTTAAACCATTCTTACGAACTCTCTACTTAACAGCCTAAATGTATTTAGAGTTGATCTTATAAGTCACCGTGGCAAATGTGCATGCACAAAACCAATGCTCTCGAAGCAAAAATTAATTCGGAAAAAATTGACCTGTAGCTAAAAGATTAAATATGGGGTCGTTAAATCCTTCGTAGGACGGTTAGAGCCGATCTATATTTGCCTTTGGGTGAGTTGTTTCCCTCTGATGCGGCTCACCCATCGGTAATCTGTTATTTCATGAAAGTTTTGTACCAAACCTAGGATCGATTAAGCTTTGTAACCACAGGGTTGGATCGATAGTTGAAGGTTGCGGCGAAGCGTTTTCACGTTGGTGCGAAAAAGAGTGCGACAATAACTGATGAGCTGTTATTCTCTCAGGTCTGTAATCTGAGGAACATACCCTAACTTAAGACTGTGGCACATCTGGATGGAGTCTCGGTTATGAAGAAGTATATGCACACTAATTGCTAATATAATCCTGCAGACACGTTTGGGAACAAGCCTATCCGATTAGCACTCAAAGTTTCCAGCCTGATACATCACCGGTGAATAGCCCAACCAGCATCACACCCAGACAACCCTAGTGTTTAGCAAAGTGAGTATAACGTATGGCGAGTGATACGCTGAGTTGACAACATCTATTAGATTGTTCAACGGGACCGCTCACCAAATTAGCGCAGTAAGAGTTACGACAGAGAGAGGTGGAGCCTCGTAAAGCGGTGTGGATGCAGCTCTTCAATCTAGTTGCATTGTGATTATCTTGAAAAAGTATCCATAAAGTGGTGTTAGTAGCGCAACCGCTAATGCTGCCATCAAGTGGCTTACGTTCATGACCGCTGCTTGTTCACTTCCTGCGATCAATGCAATACCGATTAGAAAACCTAACCAGCCGCCTCTTACACAGCCATCGCCAAAGCGTGTGATAACATTCTCACCAGGGTTTGCGCCAAGGGCATGACCAATCGCAATACCAAGCACAAATATTAGTGACATCAAATCCATGGCTTTAACTAGTCCGCCGCCCATTTCCAGTGCACCAAAGAATATCCCAATGATGACTACTACTCCCAAATACTTCATTCCTATTCTCCTCTGTTTAGTTAAGTTTTGCTCACGATCTTTAGACTGATTTTGCTGCAGATCGAGCGGTTCAGCGCATTGGAGCTTTTTAGTTTTTGATTGCTGTCTGACCTGCTTCGCTTTGATGTGCTTGCGTCGGTTTTTTTGTTTGATGAGAAGCAAATCAACACGATCTCGCAGATCAATCAGTTTATCTTTAAGCGCTTCAGTCATTAAAGCCTATTGTGCGTCCATCTCTTCATGCATCTGCAAATGCATTTCGTAAATGTCATCTTCATTGTTTGAGAGATCGATAAGCGTCCAAAGCCAAGTTTCTGCGGCTAATAGAGCAAGCGATATTGTAGATATCACCATACATGTTTTTGTAAGGCCATTCATGTACCTATCCTTGAGTCGCGGAACCCGGCGTATGCGACCATGGCTTCCATTCAATTATTTTACCAGTACAGAAACTGTACCATGAGAGAAACTATAACGCGGTCTATAGCGGCCAGATCAAGTTGCGTTACCTAAAGTGTCGCAGTTACTTTGAACGACCTTGTATCGCCCTCCATTGACGACACTGGCCGATGGCCTAGCTAAATTTCAACTCAGGGAGAAACACCATGGCTAAGAAGCAATTTATGATACCTTTGAAATTTGGGGTGATCTAGCTACGAAATTTTGCATAGCGTTCGAATTTTTAGTTCCAAACCTGCTGTTCATGCTCGTCGTGATTAACTGTTTTTGATAAAGATTAGATGAGTAAGGTTTTACCTTTAATAGCAACAGGTTTGTTTACCTTGGTCTGTGGGATGACTGCGATTTGGGCGGACCCCGCCTTAGGCTTTTTGCGGTACTGGGCTGCCGCAGGCACTGTGATTGGGGTATTTCTGATCAGGTATATTCTCAAATCTGACGAAGTTTGAATTACAGATGGCAGCCTATTGCTTCAGTCCGATCATGGTATAACCTTTTCGTTAGGTGATTGGAGAAAACGGTGTTAGTGCACCT